>NZ_PSUE01000021.1:0-61973 GCF_002931645.1 Rathayibacter sp. AY2B5
GCGGTCGGGACCGGGGGCGGGGCCTCGCCGCGCCGCGGCCCCGCCCCCGGTCCCGACCGCTCGACGCTGGGAACCGGCCGAGCGCCGTTGCCGACCGTTACGATCGAGATATATCGTGACTCTCGTCCACTCGCGATGTATCGCGTTTCAGAAAGGCACCCCGGTGCAGGAGGAGGAGCTCATGTCCCTCGAAAAATGGCTCGTACAGGCCGGCGAGACGAAGGTCATCGACCTCGACGTCGTCCGCTCGGTCAAGGTCGCCCTCGTCGGCGGCCAGATCGACGTCATCGCCCACGACGAGCCGACCGCCCGCGTGGAGGTCCACAGCGTCGACGGCCGCCCGCTCAAGGTCTCGATGGACGGCGACCGCCTCGAGATCGACCACGTCCAGCTCCGCTGGGACACCATCGTCGACGTCGTGAAGGGCCTCGGCCGCCGCGGCGACCGCGCCGACATCAGCCTCCTCGTCCCCCGCGGCGTCGACCTCAAGTTCGACACCGTCTCGGCCGACGGCCTGGTCTCGGGTCTCCACAGCGACGCCCGCGTCTCGACGGTCGGCGGCGACATCGTCGTCGACGGCCTGCACGGCGACATCGAGGTGAACACCGTCCACGGCGAGCTCTCGGTCCGCAGCCACACCGGCCGCGTCACCGCGCGCACCGTCTCCGGCGACGTCACCGCGACCGGCGAGCTCACCCGCTTCACCGTCGACGGCGTCTCGGGCAGCGTGTTCGTCGACGCCGAGGGCACCCCCGACCGGATCCAGGCCAACACCGTCAGCGGCGACCTCACGATCCGCGTCGACGAGGGCCTCGGCGCCCGCTACCGCATCAACACCGTCTCGGGCACGCTCCAGCTCGACGGCTCCGTCGTCAAGGGCACCTTCGGCCGGGGCTTCACCTCGACCACGGGCTCGCTCGACTCGAAGTGGGTCGACGTCGCCGCCAACTCCGTCTCGGGAGACGTGGTCGTCGTCCGCCGGTCCGTCGCCGCGTCCTCCGCCTCGGTGGGCGAGGGCTGGGGCTCCCCCGGCGCCGGCCCCGCCGACGGCCGCCGCCCGATGGACGGGAGCTCGCTGTGAGCCCCGTCTTCGCGCACGGCCGCCTGCGCCTCTACCTGCTCAATCTCCTCGCCGAGTCGCCGCGTCACGGCTACGAGCTGATCCAGGCGCTCAGCGAGCGCTTCGGCGGCACCTACGCGCCCAGCGCCGGCACGGTCTACCCGCGCCTCGCGAAGCTCGAGGAGGAGGGACTCGTCACGAAGGAGGCCGACGGCCGCAAGACCGTCTACTCCATCACCGACGCCGGCCGCGCCGAGCTCGCGAACCGCGCGACCGACCTGGGCGACATCGAGGAGGAGCTCACCGACTCCGTCCGCCGGCTCGCCGACGAGGTCCGCCTCGGCGTCGCGGAGGCGATGAAGAGCCTCCGCGCCGACCTGGCCAGCGCCGCCCGCGACTCGCGGGAGCCCGGACGCCGACCGGAGCACTCCGCCGAGGAGCCGCGCCCGCAGGACACGTCCGGCACCCCCTCCGAGCAGCCCGCGCCGGAGCAGACCGCGCCGGAGCAGACCGCGCCGGTCTCGCCCGACGCGCGCACCGCCTCGCGGATCGCCCTGCGCGACGCCGAGGTGCTGCTCACCGAGTTCCGCGACGAGCTGCGCGCGGAGCTGCGCACCGCCGCCTCCTCGGGATCCGTGACGACCGCGAGCGTCGACGCCCTGCGCGCCGCGCTCGACGAGGCCCGCGCCTCGGTCCGCTCCACCCTGGGCTGAGCCCGGACACCTCAGCGCCGGGAGGGCGGGGATCCCGCCCGGGGTCCCCGCCCTCCTGGCGCTACTGCCGCCCGACCGCCAGCGCCTCCTCCTCCACGTCTAGGAACGCCAGAGCGCTCACCACCGCCGGCTCCTGGTACCGCCCCTCGGAGCGCGCGCGGAGCACCGCCTCCCGCTCGGCCGCGATCATCACGCGCCGGAGCCGGTTGTAGGCCTGCGGGAGTGGCTCCACGCCCTCGCCCTCCGGCGGGTTCTCCAGGGCGTCGGCGAGGAACGTCGCGTTCCGCCGCAGCCGGTCGAGAACGCGGTCCTCCACTCCGTCCTGCGGCTCCGCGTCGAGCCGGGCGAGCCCGGCGGCCTGCGCCTCGGCGAGCAGCATCTGCTTCTCGACGTGCTCCTGCATCTCGTTCGGGGCCGGCAGCTTCAGGGCGCGGACGAGCCGCGGGAGCGCGAGCCCCTCGACGAGCGTCCCCGCCACCACGATGAAGGCGAGGAACTGCAGGAACGCGCGCTGCGGCGTCTCCGCGGGCAGGAGGAACGCGGCGGCGAGGGTGACCACGCCGCGGATGCCCGCGAACGACACCCCGATCGCGGTCGGCCAGGTCCACCCGCGCTGCTGCAGCCGGCGCGGACCGTGCCGGAACAGCAGCGTCGTCATGCACATCCAGGCCACGCGGCTCCCGACCAGCGCCGCGAGCACGGCCGCGCCGATGCCGACCGTCTGCCAGACCCCGATGCCCGAGTCGGCCGTCGCCTCCACCACCGACGACAGGCTCAGCCCGATGAAGAGGAACACCGCGTTCTCGAGCAGGAACTGGATCGTCCGCCAGTTGAGCGACTCCGCGATCCGCGCCTGCGCCGACTGGATGACCGGCGCCCGGTAGCCCAGGTAGAGCCCCGCGACCACGACCGCCAGCACCCCGGAGCCGTGCAGCAGCTGCGCCGGGATGAACGCGACGTAGGGCGTCACCAGCGAGAGGCTCGTGTCCAGGACGGACGACTGCACCTGCTTGCGCACGAACCCGAGCAGCACGGCGATGCCGATCCCGACCCCGCCGCCCACCGCCACGGCCAGCACGAAGTCGAGCGCGATGCGCCCGGGAGTGACCGTGCTGACGATCGCCAGGAGGGAGGCGTTCAGCGCCACCAGCGCGGTCGCGTCGTTGAGGAGGCTCTCGCCCTCGAGCACCGTGAGCATGCGCCGCGGCAGGCGGAGCCGCCCCGCGATCGCCGTGACCGCCACCGCGTCCGTGGGCGCCACGATCGCGCCGAACGCGAGGGCCGCGGCGACCGTGATCGCCGGGACGACCATCCAGGCCACCGCGCCGACCACCGCGACCGTGAAGACGACGAGCCCGACCGACAGCAGGAGGATGCTGTCGCCACGAGCGCGGACGTCGAGGACGGAGGTGCGGATCGCCGCCGCGTAGAGCAGCGGCGGCAGGATCCCGAACAGCACCACGTCCGGCTCGACCACCACCTCCGGGATCCCGGGGACGAAGGAGGCGAGAGCCCCGACGGCGACGAGCGCCACGGGAGCGGACCAGTTCACCCGCCCCGACACCCCGGTGACCAGGACGGTCACCACCACGAACGAGACGATCCAGACGATCGCGACGACGGGCTCCTCCATCGCGTCACTCCTCCCGGGCGTCCGCGCGCCACGGCCCCATTGTGGCCGCCCGGAGAGCAGCCCGGACAGCCGCCGGGAGGGTGCGGCTAGCGGCCGGCCTCGTGGATGTCGCGCGCCTTGGTGACCTTCGCCGGGTCCACCGGGTTCATGCCGAGGACGATCTTGCCGCGCGAGTGGCGCTTCTCGAGGTCGTCGAAGGCGTCCTGCACCTGGTCGAAGGGGTAGAAGCCCGAGACGAGCACCCGCAGCTTCTGCTCGCCGACGAGGCCGACCAGCTCGCCGAGGATCTCGGTGTCGCGCTGGGCGGTCTCGGCGTCGGGCCAGACGGCGCGCAGCTCGATCTCCTTGCGGTCGTCGCTGGAGTGGAAGCGGCCCGCCGCGATGCCGAGCTCGTCGGCGAGGGCGTCGTTCTCCCCGCCGAAGTTGTCGAGGAACACCGTGACCCCGCCGGGCGCCGCGGCCCGGATGCGGTCGGCGATCCCGTCGCCGTAGACCACCGGCTTCACGCCGATCTGGCGGAGGTAGTCGAAGTTGCGCTCGCCGCAGGTGCCGATCACCGTCGCGCCGCGGAGCTTCGCCAGCTGGATCTCGAGACTGCCCACTCCTCCGGCCGCCGCGGAGACGAGGACGGTGTCGTCGGGTCCCACATGCGTGGCCTCCAGCGCGCGCCACGCGGTCACTCCGGCGAGGAACAGCGCGCCGCCGACCTCCCAGCTCACGGAGGCGGGCTTGGCGACGAGGTTGCGGCGCGGCACCACGACGTGGGTCGCGTGGGAGCCGACGAGCGCGTGGCCGACCACGTCGCTGCGGAGCTTGATGTCGGTGACGCCCTCACCGAGGGCGACGACGACGCCCGAGAAGTCGGTGCCCTGGCGCATCGGGAAGGCCGCGGAGTGGTCGGAGTCGAACTGGCCCTGCCGGATGAACGCCTCCATGTGGTTCACCCCGGCGGAGAGCACCTCGACCAGCACCTCGCCCGCCCCGGGCTTCGGCCGCTCGACCTCGGCGATCTCGAGGACGTCCGCGTCGCCGAAACGGCTGTACTGGACGACGCGGGCGGCGGTGGGGCTCAGACGGGACATGCGCTCATCATCCGCCCCCGCCGCCCGAAGCCCCTGACCCCCGAACGGGGGCGTGCGACTCAGGAGGGGTCGCTCGGGCAGTACAGCTGGGTGCGCGGACCGGAGCGGTCGATGACGTGCTCGGACATCGGCCGGCCGCAGAGCGGGCACGCCTGCCCCGCCGGCGCCTCCTGCTCGGGCTGGTCGTACGGGCCGAGCGGCGGCGGGCCGATCCAGGGGAACAGCCGCGCGTTGAAGCGCTGGTAGAGGGAGCCGGTCTTCTTCCGCGTCATATCCTTAGTGTACTAACCATCAGGGCACGATGAGAGGATGACGTCGTGGAATCCGACCCGCTCGCCCTCCAGAACCAGGTCTGCTTCTCCCTCGCCGTCGCGGCGCGCACCGTCATCGGGCTGTACCGCCCCGTGCTCGAACCGCTCGGACTCACGCACCCGCAGTACCTCGTGATGCTCGCGCTCTGGGAGCGCAGCCCCCGCTCGCTCGCCGACCTCGGCTCCGCCCTCCGCCTCGAGCCGGCCACGCTCAGCCCGCTCGTGAAGCGCCTGGAGGCGAGCGGCCACGTCACGCGCGCCCGGAGCAGCGACGACGAGCGCCGACTCGACGTCGCGCTGACCCCCTCCGGAGCGGCCCTCCGCGAGCAGGCCCTGCAGGTTCCTCCTCAGATCGTGGAGCGGCTCGACGTCCCCCTCGAGGAGCTCATCGCGCTCCGCGACAGCCTCACCGGCCTGATCGGAGCCGCGACCCGCGACGGCCGCTGACCCCCCGCTCGGGGCGCCGGCCGCGAGCACGCCGGCCGACGCTCCCCGCCGCACCGGGAAACTCCCGGTCACAGCGCGGGATCAGCCTCCGCTCGGCCCGCTCCCGGCCGTCTTGACTGCCCCCTCGCACGGAGTAGTGTCATCGCTCGTGACACACGAGGGCCCCCCGTCCGCCGCGGACGGATCATCGGCCGACGCGACCGAGCTGCGCACCGCCAAGCACTTCTTCATCGGCGAGCCGCTCCCCAGCGACAAGCTCGAGGGACAGCTGCTGCAGAAGCGGCTCGCGCTCCCCATCTTCGCCAGCGACCCGCTCTCCTCCGTGGCCTACGCGCCGCAGGAGCTGCTGATGATCCTGCTGCTCGGCGGGCTCTCCTTCCTCACCTTCGCCCCCTGGGTGGCCGCATGCGTGGTCGTCCTCCTCGTCGTGGTGGTGCTGAGCTACCGCCAGCTGATCCGGGCGTACCCGTCCGGCGGCGGCGACTACGAGGTCGCCCGCACCAATCTGGGCGAGACGGCGGGCCTCACGGTCGCCGCCGCCCTCCTCGTGGACTACGTGCTCACCGTGGCCGTGTCGGTCGCCTCCGGAGTCGACAACATCATCTCCGCAGTACCCGAGCTGGCGCCGCTGCGGGTCGAGCTGGCCATCCTCTTCGTGGTGCTGCTGGCGGCCGTGAACCTCCGCGGCGTCTCGGAGTCGAGCCGCGCCTTCGCCGTCCCGACGTACCTCTTCGTCGCGAGCGTCTTCGTCATGGTCGTCGTCGGCCTGGTCCGCACCGCCTTCGGCGACACCCCGGTCGCGGAGTCGGCGGGCTTCACCGTGCAGGGCGAGCAGCTCACGCAGGCGGCCGTCGTCCTCCTGCTGCTGCGCTCCTTCGCGAGCGGCTGCGCGGCGCTCACGGGTGTCGAGGCCATCTCGAACGGTGTGCCCGCGTTCCGCGCCCCGAAGGTCAAGAACGCCCAGCGCACCCTCGTCGCGATGGGCACGATCGCGATCGTGCTCTTCGTCGGCCTGACCGCCCTCGCCCTGCTCTCGAACGTGCACTACGCCGAGAACGCCTGCCATCTGGTGGGCTTCGCCGACTGCGCCACGACCCCGCAGCGCTCGGTGATCGCGCAGGTCGCCGCCGCCACGTTCGGCAACAACACGATCCTGTTCTTCATCATCCAGGCCGCGACGGCCGCCGTCCTGCTCCTCGCGGCGAACACCGCGTTCAACGGCTTCCCGCTGCTGGGCTCCGTGCTGGCCCGCGACGGCTACGCGCCCAAGTCGCTGAACACCCGCGGCGACCGCCTCATCTACTCCAACGGAGTGATCATCCTGGCGCTCGTCGCCGCGATCATCCTGCTCGTCTACCAGGCCTCGCTCACGAGCCTCGTGCAGCTGTACATCATCGGCGTCTTCGTCTCGTTCACGCTCGGGCAGTCGGGCATGGTCAAGCACTGGGTGCGGATGATCCGCAACGGCGAGGGCTCGCGCACCGTCTACACGAGCCTGGCCATCAACCTGTTCGGCGCGACGCTGACGTTCGCGGTGCTCGTCGTCGTCACGATCACGAAGTTCACCCACGGCGCCTGGCTCGTCTACCTGGTGATGCCGATCCTCGGCGTCCTGATGGCCGGCGTCTACCGCTACTACCGCGACGTCGAGAAGGAGATCGAGGTCGACCCGACCACGACCTTCGGCGCCAACGGCGACCACGCGATCGTGCTGGTGGGCCGGATGAACAAGCCCACGCTGAAGGCGCTCGACTACGCCATCGCGGCGCGGCACGAGACGCTGGAGGCGGTGCACTCCTCCATCGACGACGCGCAGACCGCGCAGCTCAAGGCCGACTGGGCGCAGATGGACATCGAGGTGCCGCTGCGCTGCGTGGCCTCTCCCTATCGCGACATCTCGTACCCGCTGATCAAGTACATCAAGGCCCACCGCCTCGAGCACGGCTCCGAGATCACGACGGTCTACATGCCGCAGTACATCGTCGGGCACTGGTGGGAGGCGTTCCTCCACAACCACAAGTCGCGGCGGATCCGCCAGAAGCTCCTGCTGGTGCACGGAGTGACGGTGGCGCTGGTGCCGTGGCTGCTCGACTCGTCCGAGCTGATCTACGGACGCCGCTCCCGGCCGATCCCCGGCCAGACGCGCCGCGGCGAGCCGGTGCGCCCGGTGACCCGCCGCCCGATCCCGCCCGCGTCCTCGCTCCCCCAGGGAGCCGCCGGCGAGGGCGCTCCGCGCATCCCGCAGCGCCCGGCCGCGCAGAACCGGCCGCGCTCGAAGCGGCGCTGAGGCGGCGGGAGCTGCCGGCAGCGGCCCGGAAACGGGTAGAGGGCCCGCGGCGTGTGCCGCGAGCCCCCGATTTCCCCTTAGTGCCTTCCCCCGAAGGCGGCCCGCCCCAACGGGCCGTGTCCGACGCTATCGGTGGGCTATGCACCGGCGCATCCTCCTCGCGACGGATGCCCGTGCTCCCTTGAGACGACAGGCTCGTCCTCCGCCGTCTCAGACGACGGCCCCGCGCACCCCTCGGCCGGTGAGCCACCAGACCGCCGCGACGGCGACCGCGGCCGCCGCGCCGCCGCCCACGAGCAGGATCGCCGCCCGCACCACGTGCGCCCGGTAGGCGGCGTCGAGCGGATCGATGCTCGCCCCCGCCAGCACGATCCCGGCGGGAACCACCGCGGCCGCGAGCACCACGGCCGCGGCCGCGATGCGCACCGGCTGCCGGCCGTCGGAGCGGAGCTTCCGGGGACGGCGACCGACGTACCAGACCACCGCGCCGATCCCGAGCCCGAGCAGCCCGAGCACACCGCTCGCGTACTGCGCCCACCGGAAGCCGGGGAAGGGCCCGAGCTCCTGTTGCAGCAGCGGGATCGCCGAGACGAAGAGGCCGCCCCGGTGGGTGAAGCCGTCCCACATCACGTGGCTGGCGGCTCCGATGGCGATGCCGGCGGCCGCGAAGACGAGCACGCGGATCCACGCGGCGGCCCCGCGGGGCGGCGAGCGCCGGGGACGCAGGCGCGAGCGGACCAGCGCGGGCGCGAGGTCGCGCCAGGCCGGAGCGACGACCGCGCTCCACAGCGCGAGGCCGAGCATCCCGAGCAGCAGGTCGACGGTGACGACGCCGAGGATGGAGTGGGTGGACTCGCGGGCGACGGCGATCGGGAGGTACATGCCGATGTCCGGGACCATCGCGCCGATGGCCACGGCCGCGGCGGGGATCCGGCCGTTCGAGAACGCGAGCGCGACGACGGCGTGGCTCGGCGTGAAGGGCATGACACGCACGCTATCCCGGCAACGCGACCGGCGAGTGTCCGCGTCGCGAAGCGCGCGTCACCGATCGCGGTCCGGCTCCTGCGCTCCGCTCCGGCTCGTCGGCCTCCCGGGGCCGGCGGTCAGCCCGAGGAACGTGATCCCCAGGACGAGGAACACCGGCCAGACCGGATTCCCGAGGACCGCGAAGACCGCTCCCGCCGCGAGGAACAGCGGACCCGTGACCGCGTTCCAGCGCCGGGACGCCTCCTCCGACGACATCCGACCCGAACCCTTCCCGTCCTGTGCGCGCGCCATCCCTCCACGCTAGATCGCCTCCGCGGAGCCCGCCTCCCCCGTCCGGCGGAGCCGCGCGCTCGGGGAGCTCCGAGCGCGGCGACCGTAGAATCGTCCGGAAGTCCGGCCCTCCGGGCCCAGCGGCGACGGATCGGAGCGGGTGTGCGGAAGGCGTTCGCGATCCTCCGCCTGGCCCTCGCCGGGCTGGGCGCGGTCGGACTCGTCGGCGACTTCTTCTACACCCTGGGCTTCCGCGCGTTCCAGATCGACAACTTCTTCGCCTACTTCACGACGCAGTCGAACATGGCCGGGGTCGTGGTGCTGGGCCTGTCCGGCCTGGTCGCCCTCACGCGCGAGCGGGAGCCGCGCTGGCTCAGCACCGTGCGGGCGCTCGTGCTCACCTACATGGTCGTGTCGGGGATCGTCTTCGGGCTGATCGCGGTCGAGGCCAACAACCGCGGCGTGCGGGTCGACGTGCCCTGGTCGAGCGCGCTCCTGCACTTCGTGATCCCCACGCTCGCGATCCTCGACTGGATCCTCGGACCCGGCCGCCGCCCGGTCGCCTGGCGCGGGGCGCTGACCGTGCTCGGCTTCCCGATCGTCTGGGGCGTCATCACCCTGGTCCGCGGGGCCCTCATCGGCTGGTACCCGTACTTCTTCCTCGACCCCGGCCAGGTCGACGGACCCGTGATGTTCGTGCTCTACGACGTGATCGTGCTGAGCCTGATCTCCGGCATCGCCGCGTTCGTCCTCGCGCTCAGCCGAGTGCGGCCGCTCGGGGCGGCGCACGCGTCGGAGTGGAGGGGCCCGCTGGCGCGGCTCCGCGAGCTCGTCAGCCGGGGACGACGGCGAACGGCTCGAGCGCCGTCTGCGCGAGGGTGACCAGCTCGTCGTCGCTGAGGTCCTGCAGCGAGAGGGCCTGATCCGCTCCGACCAGCCCGACGAGCACCGCCTCGCCGGTCGACGGCTGGAGGTTGAGCCACTCGGTGATGCCCGCCTCGGAGCCGACGAGCGACCAGCGCGCGGGGGCGTCGGCCTCCCAGAACGCCTCGTCGAAGCGCAGCCACAGCGTCTCGACGACACCGGAGCCGAGGGCCGCGACGGCCGCGCGCTGCGCGAACGGGAGCGGCGGGTCGAAGGCGATCGCGTCCGTCTGGAGCACCCCGATCGGCACGGTGACCAGCACCCGGTCGGCTGTGAACGACTCGCCGGTGCCCAGCCGGATGCTGACCCCGGTGTCCGTGTAGCCGATCCCGCTCACCACGGCGCGCAGCGAGACCTCGACGTCGGCGAGCAAGGTGTCGACCAGGGGCGCGAGCCCGTCGGTCAGCAGCGCGTCGCCGGAGTCGTCGCTCAGCTCCTCCGCGGTCGTGGCGGCGGAGGCGTCGCCCAGTCCGTACCAGGAGGAGAGCTCCTCGGGAGCGGCGCCGGTGCGCAGCGCGGTCGTCCCGGCGAGGTGCGCCGCCACGCGGGCGGCGTCGCCGTCGCCGGAGCCCGGTTCGGCCTCGGCGGGATCGGGCGCTCCGGAGCCGGCGAACGACTCGGCGAGCGCCAGATCCTCCGGCTGCTCCGCTCCCCACTCGAGAGCACGGGTCAGGGCGTCGGCACCCGTGGTGCCGGTGTCGAGAGCCGCTCCGTCGGCGTCGCTCGAGCGGACGTCGGCGAGGTCGACCGCGGTTGTGACCACGCCCGCGTCCGCGATGCTCTCGCGCAGGGCGGCTCCCGCGCCGGTGAGGGCCCAGGCTCCGGTCTCGACGGCGATCGGCCAGCCGTCCGGAGTCGCGGTGGCGATGCGGCCGCCGGTGCGCTCGCGTGCCTCGACCACGGTGACGTCGAAGCCCGCGTCGGACAGGCGCCGCGCGGCGACCGCTCCGGCGAGACCGGCCCCGACGATCGCGATCCGCTCGCCCTCGTCGGCGACGGCGCTGATCTCGGCGGCCGCGCGGACCCCGGAGCTCCAGGCGCCCTGGAGCGTGCCGGGCGCCTCCGTGTCGGTGGCCTCGCCCGCGAGGAAGACGCGGTCGAGGACCGCGGTGCCCAGGTCGGTGCGGTGCTGCGGCGTCGCGCCGACGGGCAGGTAGGAGACGGAGCCGAGCGCGTACGGATCCTCGGCCCAGGCGGAGCGCACGAAGGCGGCCGGCGCGGGGACGGCGGTGGTGCTCGGCGTGGGCACGGGGGCCTTCGTGACCGAGCGGGTCGGCGTCGGACGCGACGGCGTGCAGCCCGCGAGGGCCAGGAGCCCGACTCCCGTGGCGGCTCCCGAGAGGAAGAGGCGGCGTCCGATCGTCATCCCGGACATCCTACGTTCTCGGCGTTCGGCCGGGGCGGCGCGGGCGGCGTGGCTGACGCCACCGGGCACGCGGCCCGCTCGGAGGTGCGGGGTGACGGCGGGACGGCGAGCGGATAGCGTCGGGGCAGCGCGGACCGGACCGCGGCGACGGGGGACGCGGCATGGACACGACACGGACGCGGACCGCGACGACGACGGCCGGGGCCCCTCCCCGCAGTCACCTCCACGCGGTGCTGCTCGGCGCACTGGGGATGATCGTGGCCCCGCTGCTCATCGTCCTCGCGACCACGGCCTGGTCCTCCCCCGGTCCCGAGGAGTACGTCCGCATGGCGCTCGGCTCGGTGGTCGCGGCGTGCGTCTCGGTGGTCGGCGCCTGGTGGCTCGCCTTCGAGCGGCGCAGCGCCGGGGCACCCGGTCGCACCTGGTTCTGGGGAATCGCCTGCCTCGTCACGGTCAATGCGGTCTCGACCGTCGGAGCCGCCGCCGACCTCCTCACCGGCCTGATCACGGGCTGAGCGGGTGGACGTCCAGGCGCGGTCACCGCGCTCGCCTCACTCCTCGGCGACCGCGCCGGTGGTCGCGAGTCCCCCCTCGAGCGAGCGGCGGCAGCATCGGCGCCGGTGATCGCCCCGACGAGACGACCGAGCGGCTCCGGCTGTTCCGTCCCGCCGAGAGCGATCTGGACGAGCTGTGGCGGCTGTACTCCGACGAGCGGATCGCGGCGGGCGACCCCCTCCTCCGGCACGGCTCCGTCGAGCAGACCCGGGCGGTGCTCGCCCGCCGGACGGCGCAGTGGGCACGGGACGACCTCAGCAGCTGGGTCGTCCGGCTGCGGAGTCCCGAGGGCGGCGGGGACGGCCCGATCGGGATCGGCGGCTGCACCCTCCTCGCCGACACGGCCTGGAACGTCGCGTTCACCGTCCATCCGGACCACTGGGGCAGGGGGTACGCCCAGGAGGTCGCCTCCGCAGGGATCGCGCGGGCGCGGCGGCTCCGGCCGGAGCTCCCCGTGACCGCGGTCGTCGCGGAACACAACGAGCGATCACACCGCACGGTCGCTCGACTCGGTCTCGACCGGAGGTGGGAGGGCCCTGACGCGCACAGCCCCGACCCCGCGGCTCGCATCGTGCTCTCCTCCGACCGCCTCCTCTCCGAGGACGAGATCGGCCGCCTCACGAGCTGAAGGCGCCGCGTGGCGCGGGTCGCCGCCGGCAGCAGCGGAGCCGAGACGCCTGCGCGAGACCGCGACGTCTCGTTCCGGTGCGCCTCCTGGCCCCATCTTTCTCCCCGGCGGGCGGCGCTGCGCACGAGTGGGTGGCTGGGCGGCGCGGCACTCGCGCCGACCCCTCTCGCGATCGCGCTCAGCGGCCGCCCGCGAGTCGGGGCAGGAAGGGCGCGGAGGTACTCGCCGGACGGAGCATTCGAAGCCCGTCACCGCGAGGGGCGTTAGCGTCGTCGGATGGCGAGCATCACGTACCCCGCGCCCCTCCGCGCCGGAGGCCGGGTGGAGGTGCCCGCGCCCTCGATGGGAGTCCCCGAGCACCTGCACGACCGGCTGCAGGACGCCGCGCGCCGACTCGGCTCGGCGGGATACGACGTCCGGGTCCGGCCGCACGCCCTCCTCGGCGGACTCGTTCCGGCGTCCGCCGCGGATCGGGCCGCCGACCTGCACGACGCCTTCCGGAGCGGGGACGCGGTCCTTCCTCCATGGGGCGGCGAGCTCGCCGTCGAGCTGCTGGAGAGGCTCGACTGGCACGCCCTCGCGGAGGCCCGGCCCTGGTTCGTCGGCTGGTCGGACGTCTCGACGCTGCTCCTGCCCCTGACGACGACGACCGGGCTCGCGACGATCCACGGCGCCAATCTGATGGACGAGCCGTGGGAGCTGCCGGTCGGGTTCCACCGCTGGACGGAGGTCGCCGGCCTCGAGCCCGGGGCCGCGTTCACGCAGCACGCCGCGCCGCGACGCCGGAGCCGTCCGTGGGGTGCGTGGGCGGACGAGCCGCTCGACCGCGATCGGGCCTACGAGGAGCCGACCCGCTGGCGCTCGCTCGACGGGGCAGCGGACGCGGCGATGTCCGGCCGCTTGATCGGCGGATGCCTCGAGACGGTGTCCCTGCTCGCGGGCACGCCCTACGGCGACATTCCGGGCTTCGCTCGCCGGCACGCGCCGGAGGGCACCGTCGTCTATCTGGAGGCGGCCGGGTCCGACTCCGTCTCGGTGCTCCGGATGCTCACCTCCCTCCGCCTCGCGGGCTGGTTCGAGCAGGCGACCGGCGTCCTGATCGGCCGGACCGCGGGCGCGTCCCTGCCGGAGCTGAGCCAGGAGGACGCGGTGCGGCGCGCTCTCGGCGATCTCGGCGTGCCGGTGATCCTCGACGTCGACACCGGGCACCAGCCGCCGCAGATGCCCCTGGTCAACGGCGCGCTCGCCGAGATCGCGCTGAGCGGGCCGACGGCCTCGATCACGCAGCGGCTCGTGCCCTGACGGCGCGTGCGGAGAGATCCCGTCGAGCAGTGCCGCCGCCTCGAGGCAAGGCCGCCGCCGCCCCGGCCCTCCTCCGCCCGCCGAGCGCAAGGCCGAGCGGCGGGGAGGCGCCGAGTGGTAGACCTGGGGGCATGAGCAACGACATCCGCGCACTCGCCGAGGGCGAGAGCTACCTCGCCTTCTTCCAGGGTGGGCCGTTCGACGGCCAGACCGAGAACCGCGTCAGCACCGAGGGGGGCTACGAGAAGGAGGTCGACGTCTACGCCGCCGTCGACGGCCAGGAGACGCACCTCGTCTACAACGCCGTCTCCGCCAAGGAGGTCGGCGAGGCGGTCCACGTGACCTACTCGATCGACACGCCCGACTCCGACCCGATCGAGGACCCGGAGGACCGCGGCGGCGGATTCCAGTAGTCCGCACCACTCTTCGGATGCCGCTCCGGCGTCGCGCTCAGCGCGGCCGGGGCGGCATCCGCATGTGAGGACGCGCCACTCCGGGGACGACGCCTCCCGCCGCTCCTAGGATGATGGTTCCTCACTGTCTCGGCCGATTCAGGTCCGCGTTCCTCGGGAGCCGCCGTGTCCGATCCGCTGATCCGCCCGATGCCCCTCCGCGGCGACTCCGCCCGGTACTGGCTGCGGGCCCGCCACGCCGAGGCCGGGCCCGACCCCGCCTTCGCCGTCACCGGTCAGGAGGCCGCCGCCGAGGGCGTGCTCCTCCGGCGGATCTGGCACACGGCCGGCACGATCGACTTCCGCCCGAGCCCCCGCGCCGACCCGGGGTCGGTGGTGCTCCTGCTCCCGCTCGAGGGCGCGTTCACCGTCACCAGTCGGGAGGAGCGCGAGTTCGTCGGCCGCGGCACCCTCGCGGTGCTGCCCGCCCGATCGGGAGCGACGATCAGCACGAGCGCACCCAGCTCCCGGCTCGTCCTGGTCGTGCGGCCCTCGGGCGACGCGGATCCGCCCGCCGGCCTCACCGTGGTCTCCTCCCCCGCGGCACCGGTGCTGGTCGCCGCCGCGAACGCGGTGCTCGACGCCGGGCTGCCCATGAGCCCCGGGCTGCACACCGCGCTGCGGGGCCTCGCCGCGGCCGTCGTCGCGGAGTGACGGGAGCTGTCAACCCTCCCCGCCCCGGCCATCCGCTCGCAGGGACGTCCTCGAACATCGAGTGACGCCGATCGTCGGCGCCGGAAGGAGCACTCGCCATGGCCGAGATCACCGCCCACCACGGACTCTTCAAGGACACGGACCTGCACGTCGACGACACCGGCGGATCGGGCCGCCCCGTGGTCCTCATCCACGGCTGGCCCCTCTCGGGCGAGTCGTGGAAGGAGCAGGTCCCCGCGTTCGCCGAGGCCGGCTACCGCGTCGTCACCTACGACCGCCGCGGCTTCGGGCGCAGCGACAAGCCGCTCACCGGCTACAGCTACGACACGCTCACCGAGGACCTGCACACCCTCCTCACCGAGCTCGACCTGCAGGACGTCACCCTGGTCGGCTTCTCGATGGGCGGCGGCGAGGTCGCCCGCTACTTCACGAAGTACGGCGCCGATCGCCTGCACAGCGTCGTCTTCGCCTCGGCCGTCCCGCCGTACCTGATGAAGACGGACGACAACCCGGACGGCCCGCTCGAGAAGGCGCAGGCCGCGCAGATGACCGCGGGCCTCACGAAGAGCGAGGACGACTTCTACGACCAGTTCACCACCGACTTCTTCTCGGTCGACGGCGTGCTGAAGGTGACGGAGGAGCAGCGCCAGGAGGCGATCGCTCTGGCGAAGCAGTCGGCCAAGCACGCGGCCCTCGCCTGCATGACCGCGTTCGCGACCACCGACTTCCGCGAGGACCTGCCCAACGTGTCGGTGCCCGCGCTCGTCATCCACGGCGACGGCGACGGCACGGTTCCGTTCGAGGGCTCCGGCGCCCGCACCCACGCGGCGATCCCCGGCTCCGAGCTGCACGTCGTCCACGGCGCCCCGCACGGAGTGACCGTGAGCCACCCGGAGGAGTGGAACCGCGTCGTCCTGGAGTTCCTCGCGAAGTAGCGGCGGCACTCCCGCATGCTGGTCGAGCAGCCCCGCAGGCGCGTATCGAGATCCGCTGAACACAAGCGGATCTCGATACGCGCGCTGCTCGCGCTGCTCGATCAGCGTGAGCGGCCTCTGCCGGTCGAGCAGCCCAGGAGGGGCGTCGGGGCACGGCGAGGTCCGGCGAACGGCCTGCCCAGGTCCGGCGGTAGGAGCGCGTCAGCCGAGGATCGTGTCCACGAGCCGGGTCGTCCGATCGATGAACGCGTCTCGATGCTCTCCTCCGGGGCTCCAGAACGCATCGCCGTGCAGCGTGCGGAAGGAGTTCGCCTCGTAGAGCGCCCGAGCGGCCGATCGCCCCGCCTCGGGGTCGGCGGTCGGGAGCACCTGCGCCACCCGGTCCGCGAAGCGGCGGGACTCCTGGGCGCCCCGCTCGAGCAGCGCGCGATCGCTCGACGAGGCGACCATCACCGCACGGAGGAAGGCCCGGTGCCTGTCGAAGACCGCGGTGACGGCGTCCACGACAGCACGAGCGGATCCGTCGACGGCTCGCAGCCGCTCGTCCTCCGACCGCGCCACGCCCGTCATGCCGTGCTCGTAGACGGCGTGGAACAGGCCGCTCGATCCAGTGGCGCAACGGCACGCTCGCGGAGGGTCCGATCGCGCTCTGCGAGGTGCAGGCCTACGCCCACGAGGCCATGGTCGGTGGAGCGGCGCTGCTCGAGCACCTCGGCCGTGACGGCTCGGAGTGGCGCGAGGCGGCGTCGACGCTGAAGGCGCGCTTCGCGGAGGCGTTCTGGATCGACGACGCCGACGGCGGCTACCCGGCGATCGCGCTCGACGCGGCCGGGCGCCCGGTCGACACGATCACCAGCAACCTCGGCCACCTCCTCGGCACCGGCATCCTCTCCCCCGAGCACGCCGCCCGGGTCGCCGAGCTGCTGGTCTCCCCCGGGCTCGACTCGGGCTTCGGCCTGCGCACCCTGGACACCGGCTCGGGCGGCTACTGGCCGCTGTCGTACCACGGCGGCTCCGTCTGGGCCCACGACACCGCGATCGCCGTCACCGGGCTCGCCCGGGAGGGCTTCGGGGCGGAGGCGACGACCCTCTCGCGCGGACTGATCGCCGCGGCCGAGGGCTTCGGCTACCGGATGCCCGAGCTGCACTCGGGCGACCCCGCCGCCGAGGTGCACGCGCCGGTGCCCTACCCGGCGGCCTGCCGACCGCAGGCCTGGTCGGCGGCCGCCTCCGTCGCCGTGCTGTCGGCGGCGCTGGGGCTCGCCCCCGGAGGCGACACCCTGGTCGTCGCGCCGCTCTCGCCCGCGCTCGCCGGGCCGATCCGCGTGGACGGAATCCGCTACCGCGGCTCTGTGGTGCCGGTGGACTGGGACGGCAGGATCTGAGGCGCCGCGCCGCTCAGGGCAGACCGGCTCAGATCAGGCCGGCTCAGGGCAGGCGCGCTCAGGGCAGGCGCGCCACGACCGCGCGCGCGATGCGCCGGCCCGAGCGGTTCGCCCCGATGGTCGAGGCCGTCGGGCCGTAGCCGGCGAAGAAGACGCGCGGATCCGTCAGCGAGGCTCCGTCGGCGACCGCGATGCCGCCCTCGCGCTCGCGCAGCCCGAGCGGAGCGAGGTGGCGCAGCTCCGGCCGGAAGCCCGTCGCCCAGATGATCGCGTCGGCGCGCGTGAAGGAGCCGTCCGGCCAGCGCACGCCCTCCTCCTCGATCGACGAGAACATCCCCCGCTCGTGCAGGAGCCCGCGCTCGATCCCGGCGACCACCCGGCGGGTGCGCTGCACGCCCGTGCCGCCGACGATGCTCGGGAGGGGCAGCCCGGCGCGGGCGGCGCGGTCCTGCTCGGCCACCGCCTCCACCGCCGACTCCATCGCCAGCTGCTCGCCGTCGTGGTAGACGACCGGTCGCCGCGTCGCCCACGTCAGCGAGCGCGCCACCCGCTCGAGCTCCAGCAGGAAGCCGATCGCCGAGGTGCCGCCGCCGACCACGAGCACCTGCTTCCCGGCGAAGTCCTCGGCGCGGACGTACTCTGTCGGGTCGATCTGCACGCCGCGGAAGCGGTCGCGCCCGGGGTAGTGCGGGACGAAGGGCGATCCCCAGGTGCCGGTCGCGTTGACGAGCAGGCTCGCGCGCTCGACCGCGCGGTCGGACTCGACGACGAGCGGCGACCCCGTGTCGTGCGGCGTCGCACTCGTGACGCGCCGCACCGACTCCGGACGGCGGATCTCGAGACCGAGCTCCTCCTCGTAGCGCCCGTAGTACTCGCGGACCACGTCCCGTGCCGGTCGCCGGTGATCGGCCGTGCGGAACGAGAACCCCATCCGCTCCATGCCCGGGAGATCGTGCACGCGGTGCGCGGAGCCGAGCCGCAGGGCCTCCCAGCGGAACTGCCAGGCCCCGCCGGGCTCCGGACCGCGGTCGAGGACGATCAGGTCGCGCCCGGGGACGAGGCCGAGACGGCGCAGGTAGTAGGCCACGGACAGACCCGCCTGGCCCGCGCCGATCACCACGACGGGACGCGGTGGGGCGACGCTGTCCACGGTGCTCCTGACGCGGTCGAGGATGGGCGGCCGTCCGGCAGATCGAGGCCCGGGGTGGCGTGTCCCCCGTCTGCTAAACTACCGCGTAGATTTCAACTTTCCCTGTCTGCTCTTTTCCCCAGCCGGCTCACTGCCCGTCTGGCCTGTCATCGTGAGGGGGTCACCCATGGGGCGCGGCCGTCAGAAGGCGAAGAACACCAAGATCGCCCGTGAGCTGAAGTCGTTCAGCCCGGCGGTCGATTACAGCGCGCTCGAGCGCGAGCTCAGCCACCCGGACGAGCCGGACTACTCGAAGTGGATCGACGCCGAGGACGACGGCGACGACACGGACCTCGTCGAGGAGCCGCACCAGAAGCGTGCGTGACTCCTCCCGTGAATCGGGGCCGCTCCCTCGGGGCGGCCCCGATTCGCGTGCGGACGGGGATCCGGCGGGTGAGGGACCCGACCTGGAGCGCGGGTCGCTCGGCTGAGCACGTTCTCCCGCTTTCCGCCACTGAGTGCAGAATGTCGGTGCCCCCTGGGACACTGACCGGATGAGCACTTCCCCGTCCGCACGGCTGCCCGTGTGGCAGTCGGAGCGTCGCGGGAACGACCTCGACGAGGCGCGCGACTTCTACGCCGGCTCGTACAACGGCTCCGGCTTCCGGGCCGAACGCTCGGTCGTGCCGTTCGCGTTCCGCTACACGACGACCGGGCCCGGGCCCGTCAGCCTCCACTCCGCCTCCTTCCTGGGCCGGGTGCGCGGCACGGTGGCCCCGAGCGACGTCTACGTCGCCCTCTGGCTGACCGCCGGGCGCGCCTCCCTCGATCTGGGGCGCGACGAGCACCGCCTCGTCGTCGGCCGCCCGGCCATGTTCCCGAGCGGCCGGCCCTTCGGCTTCGAGGCCCTCGAGTACCGCGACGCGCTCGTGCACTTCGAGGCCGCCCACCTCGAGGCGATCGCCGCGGAGCTGCACGGCACCGAGCCCGGCCCGCTGCGGTTCGCCCCTGTGGCGCGCGACACGACCGCCTGGTGGGCGGCGATCCGGCTCCTGCGCGACACCCTCGCCTCCGCGCACGCGCCCACCGTGCTGCAGCGCGACGGCGTCGCCCGCATCGCCGCGCTCGCCGCCCTGCAGACCTTCGCCCACCGCATCGCCCCGCTGCCGGCCGTGCCGCCCTCGGTCAGCGCGCGGCGCCTCCGACGGGCCGTGGAGTTCGTGCAGGCCAACGCCGATCTGCCCCTCGGAGTGGCCGACATCGCCGACGCGGCCGGGCTCACGGTCCGCGGCGTGCAGCTGGCGTTCCAGCGCGCCTTCGGCGAGACCCCGCGGCACTACCTGCGCGACGTCCGCCTCGAGCGCGCGCACGAGGAGCTCGTGTCCGGGTCGGCCGGCTCACTGGTGGTCGGCGACGTCGCCGCCCGCTGGGGGTTCATCAGCGGTGGCCGCTTCGCCCAGCACTACGCGACGCGCTTCGGCGAGCTCCCGAGCGAGACCCTTCGCCGCTAGTCCCGCCGATCCCCGACGGCGGTTCCGCCGAGGGGCGTTCGGGCGTACTGTCCGAGGACCGCCCGCTGCCCCGCGGGCCCGCGTCGATGGAGTCGCGAATGTTCGAACCCGGAGGATCCGCGCGGCCTGTCGCGCGGGTCGGCTACGTCACCGCCGCCCTGCTGGTCGGCGCGATCCTGGTGGGCGGCGCGGTCGGCGCCGCCGTCGCCCTGGTCCTCTACCTGCCCGGCGTCCTCGCCGCCGACGGCCCGCCCGGGCTGGTGAGCTTCGGCCTGCTCATGGGAGCGGCCTCCGGCGCGGGCATCGGAGTCGTCGGAGGCGCGGGAGCGGTCGCCGGCATGGTCGCGGTGCGCGTCGCGAGCCGCCGCGACGGCCCGTTCGTGCTCGGCACCAGCGCGGGCGCCGGTCTCGGCGTGCTGGTCGCCTCCGCGAACCTGCTCGTCAGCCGCGACGCCCCGACCTGGGCGACCGCCCTGCTCGCCACCGCGGCCGCCTGCGCCCTCTGCGCGGCGGGCTCGTGGCTGCTGACCCGGCACGAGCACTCCTGGGAGCGCGCGCACGCCGCACCGCGCTGATCCGCGGCGCCTCCGGGGATCAGCCCGCGTAGGACCCGACCAGGCGGACCGCTCCGCCGTCGACGCCCTTCGCGCCCTGCTCGAAGCCCTCGAACCCGCGCGCGGCGGTCGAGACGCGGCCCGCGACCCACGACGGGACGCCCGAGCGCTCGAGGCGCGCGATCACGCCGTCGGCCGCCTCCGCCGCGACCACGGCGAACATGCCGATGCCGAGGTTCCAGGTGCCCTCGGTGCTCTCGAGCGTCGCGCCGGACATCGCGGCGAGCGCGCGGAACACGTCGGACGGGCTCCAGCTCGCCCGCTCGACCTCGACCCAGGAGCCGCGCGGCAGCACCCGCGCGAGGTTCGCCGCGATCCCGCCGCCGGTGACGTGGCTGATGGAGTGGACGGCCGGGCCGAGCTCGACGTCGTCGAGCAGGTCGAGGAGGGGCCGGGTGTAGAGGCGGGTCGGCTCCAGCAGCACCTCGCCGACCACGCCGCCCAGCTCCTCGGAGCGGTCGGTGAAGCCGATGCCGCGCTCGGCGAGGATGTGGCGCACGAGCGAGTAGCCGTTCGAGTGCAGTCCGGAGGAGGCCATCGCCACCACGACGTCGCCGTCGCGCACGCGGTCGGCGCCGCGCACCTGGTCGGCCTCGATCGCGCCGACCGCCGCGCCCGCCACGTCGTAGTCGTCGGGTCCGAGCAGGCCCGGGTGCTCGGCCGTCTCGCCGCCGACGAGCGCGGTGCCCGTCTCGGAGCAGGCGCGCGCGATGCCGGCGACGATGTCGGCGATGCGGGCCGGGACGACCTTGCCGCACGCGATGTAGTCGGTCATGAAGAAGGGGCGGGCGCCGACCACGACGATGTCGTCGACGACCATGCCGACGAGGTCCTGCCCGATGGTGTCGTGCTTGTCGATCGCCTGGGCGAGCGCGACCTTGGTGCCGACGCCGTCGGTCGAGGTCGCGAGGAGGGGGGCTCGGAAGTCGCGGAGGAAGGAGACGTCGTAGAGGCCCGCGAAGCCGCCGACCCCGCCGAGGACCCGGCTGTCGTGCGTCGCCGACACCGCCGACTTCATCAGCTCGACGGCGAGGTCCCCCGCCGCCGTGTCGACTCCTGCGCGGGCGTAGCTGCTCGTCTCATCACTCACGCGACGACCCTACCGACTGCCCTCTCCCGCCGCGGCGCGGATCCGGATCCGCCGCACCGGCGGCTCCCGCTCCGCGCCCGCGGTCACGCGTCCCAGGCCACGTAGTGCAGCTCGGCGCGGTCGCGGCTGCGGTGGAGGTCGAGGTAGGACCGGGCGATGACCTCGGCCGCCGCGTCCGGGGGGCCGCCGTCGATGAGCGCGGTGATCGCCACGTGGGCGGCGTAGACGCCCCGGGGCTCGAGCGCGGAGTGGAGGTTGAGGACCCAGTTCCGCAGGCCCCCGACGCAGTCGCCCGCATCGACGCCTGCGACCGCTCGATCGAGCTCGGCCGGGATCTCGTCGAGGCCGCCCACCGCGACGGATCCCTCTCCCCCGACTTCACCCACGACGACCTGATGGCCCTGCTCTGGATGGCGGGCACGACCAGCCGCGAGTCCGCGGCTCCGCAGGGCTGGCGCCGCGTCCTGGACCGCAGCCTCGCCGGAGCCTGGACGGCTCCGAGCAGCTGAGCGGCCGCGCGGCTCCCCGACCGACCGCCCGGCCGATCCGCCGGTCGACGCCGCCCTGAGTACCCCCACGACCACGGATCCGCCCACGGCGAACCATTAGGGGATGAGTCCCCCGCGTGCCAGGATGGACCGTCAAACCCCCCTGCTATCCCCTTGGGAGCCCCTCCGGCATGTGCGGAATCGTTGGGATCGTGTCCTCCGGACCGGTCAACCAGTCCATCTACGACAGCCTCTCCCTCCTGCAGCACCGCGGCCAGGACTCGACCGGCATCGCGACCGCCGACGGCAGCACCCTGCACATCAAGAAGGCCGCGGGACAGGTCCGCGAGGCGTTCCGCACCCGCGACATGCGCTCCCTGCTGGGCTCCATGGGCCTCGGCCACGTGCGCTACGCGACGAAGGGCAACGCCGAGCGCGAGGAGGAGGCCCAGCCGTTCTACGTGAACGCGCCGTACGGCATCATCCTCGTCCACAACGGCAACCTCACGAACACGCGCGAGCTCACCGAGGAGCTCTTCCGCATCGACCGCCGCCACCTCAACACCACCTCCGACACGGAGCTGCTGGTCAACGTGCTGGCGAACGAGCTGCAGGCCTCGATGTCGGGCCGCGACCTCGACGCCGACGAGGTGTTCGACGCCGTCGCCCGCGTGCACGAGCGCGTCGAGGGCTCCTACGCCACCATCGCGCTGATCGCCGGCGTCGGGCTGCTGGCGTTCCGCGACCCCTTCGGCATCCGCCCGCTCATCGTCGGCCGCCGCAGCAACACCGGCGCGCCGGACGACTGGGTCGTCGCCTCCGAGTCGCTCGTGCTCGAGGCGCAGGGCTTCGAGATCGTCCGCGACGTCGCTCCCGGCGAGGCGGTCTTCATCACCCCCGACGGCCGGATGGCCAGCCGCCAGTGCGCGAAGGATCCGCGACTCATCCCGTGCTCGTTCGAGTACGTCTACCTCGCCCGCCCCGACTCCGTGATGTCCGGCATCTCGGTCTACGAGGCGCGCCTGCGCCTGGGCGACCGCCTCGCCGACACCATCGCGCAGTACACCCCGGGCGGAGCGATCGACGTCGTCATGCCGATCCCCGACTCCTCCCGCCCCGCCGCGATGCAGGTCGCGCAGAAGCTCGGGATCGAGTACCGCGAGGGCTTCTACAAGAACCGCTACGTCGGCCGGACGTTCATCATGCCCGGGCAGGCGGTCCGCAAGAAGTCGGTGCGTCAGAAGCTCAACGCGATGTCGAGCGAGTTCAAGGGCAAGAACGTCCTGATCGTCGACGACTCGATCGTCCGCGGCACCACCTCCAAGGAGATCGTCGACATGGCCCGCGCGGCCGGCGCGAACACGGTCACCTTCGCGTCCGCCGCGCCTCCCGTGCGCTACCCGCACGTGTACGGGATCAACATGCCCTCGCGCCAGGAGCTCGTGGCCCACAACCGCCGCATCCCCGAGATCTCGGAGGCGATCGGCGCCGACCAGCTGATCTACCAGGAGGTCGCCGACATGAAGGCGGCGATCCTCGAGGGCTCGGACGTCACCGACCTCGAGACCAGCTGCTTCACCGGCGAGTACGTCACGGGCACCGTCACCCCGGAGTACCTCGACTGGGTGGAGCGCACTCAGCTGAGCTGAGCTCTGCACAGCGCCGGGCGCGGCGCAACGGGTGCCGCGGATCCGTGCGCCGCTCCATGATCGGAGGGTGCGCGGCCCCGCGCGCATGCACCCGAGGAGTCCCCCGTGATCTACCGAATCCTGCCGTTCCTGCTCACCTTCGTGGCCAAGAAGATCTCGAAGTCGCAGAAGGCCAAGCGCGCCGCCGCCAAGCGCCCGACGTCCACCCCGAGCAGCAGCCGCCGCTCCTCGTCGCGCCGGGGACGCTGACGCCGCGGTCCCGTCCGCGAGCGCGAGCCGCGGGCGGGACCCTCAGCGCAGGGCGGAGTGCCGCGGCCGCAATGCGGCCCGCCTCCGCCTGCTAGATCCGGTCGGACCCCGTCCGCGGGTCGTCCTCGTCGGACGTCGTCCGCACGTCGGGCAGGGCCTCCTCGGCCACGGGCTCCTCGGCCGCGTCCTCGCGCTCGACGATCCGCTCGGCGGTGGTCCGGACGACCTTCCGGCCGACGACCCGGTCGAGCAGCACCACGACGAGCCCCGCGAGAGCGCCGAACAGCGTCACGAAGAGCAGCAGGCTGAAGCCGAAGACCTGCCCGCGGGAGAAGCCCTGCGTCTCGGGCAGCGCGAAGGTCAGCACGAAGGCCGCGATCGCTCCGAGCCCGACGCCGAGGGTCAGGATGCGCCAGACGCGCGGGGAGCGGCGGACGTCGACCTCTTCGCGGGTGACCTCGGGGCGGGCGGGATCGCTCATGCCTCCATTCTCCCCCGCGCGGGCGAGGGCGAGGCACCGTGATCGCTCAGAGCGCGTGCACGAGCCGGCCCGCCTGGGCGCGCAGCTCGCGGACGACGGTGCGGACCGAGAGCCGCTCCGCCCGGTCGGGCCGCATCAGCGCGACGATGTGCCGCACGGAGTTCACTCCACGGAGCGGCTTCACCACCACTCCCGCGCCGCCCGCCGTGTAGCGCGGGAGCACCGCGATCCCCAGGCCCGCCGCGACGAACGCCTCGGTCACGCGGGTCGACGCGAAGCGCTGCTCCACCCGCACCGCCTCGCCGGACGCGGTCTCGATGTCCTGCATCACGCGCTCGAACGGGAACCCGTCCGGGACGCCGATCCAGGTCTCGCCGACCAGGTCCGCCGCCGAGACCGTCGCCCGGTCCGCCAGGCGGTGCCCGACCGGCAGGCCGATGTCGAGGGGCTCGACCATCAGCTCCGCCATCGCGAGGCCGCGGCCGGCCCAGGCGCTTCTGCCGGTGGGCGAGTGGGCGAGCACGATGTCGAAGTCGGCGGTCAGGTCGGCGAACTCGTCGGTGCCGGGGTCCGCGTCCTCGCACTGCACGACGAGTCCCTCGACGCTGCGGAGCGCGACCAGCGCGTTCGGGAGGAGCATCTGGCCCGCAGTGGGGAAGGTCGCGATGGTGACCTCGCCGATCGGGTTGTTCTTGAACGTCTGCCAGACGGCGTCGGCCCGCTCGAGCGCGATCGCGATCTCGGTGGCGCTCCGGGCGAGCTCGCGTCCCGCCGCCGTGAGCACCACGCCGCGGCCGGAGCGCTCGATCAGCGGCACGCCGGCCTCGCGCTCGAGCACCTTGAGCTGCTGCGAGACCGCGGACGGCGTGCGGTGCGTCGCCTCCGCCACGGCCGTGATCGAGCGGCGCATCGAGAGCTCGCGGAGCAGTTCCAGCCGTCGCACGTCCATGTAGAGAAACTACACGTCAGGGCAAGAACAGTTCGATTGTCCTACGGAACACGGGGCCGGACACTGGACGTTGTACACAGCATCCCGGCGGATGGATCAGAAGCCGCCGCAACGAAAGGCAGAACACTCATGAGCATCGCAATCCTCGTCGTCCTCAGTGGCCTCGCCGCGTGGGGCACGGTGTCGACGGTGCTTGTCGCCAGCCGCGACGGCTACCGTCAGGTCCCCGCGCAGCACTGAGCCCCGCCGCTCCGCGACAGCACCTCATCGCGTTCCGACGCCGTCTCCCGACCGGGAGGCGGCGTTCTCGCGTCTCCGGGGGCTGCTGCCGCTCCTCGGGGAGCGCCCCCCGCCACGGCTCCCGGGGGTCGACCATCGGCTCGCCCGCACACGACGACGGGCCCCCGACCGGAGTCGAGGGCCCGTCGTGCGCGCGGTGCGGCTACTTCGCGGCGGTGCGGCGGCGCAGGCGCGCGACCGTCATGCCCAGACCGAGCAGCAGAGCGGCGATCCCGGCGGCGAACGCGGGGGTCGCGTCCACTCCGGTCTCGGCGAGGTGGTGCGAGCCGGCGACCGGAGCAGTGGTCGGCGTCGGCGCGGGGCCCGTGGTGGGCGGCGTGGTCGGCGCGGGCGTCGGCTCCGTGGTCGGTCCGGGAGTCGGGGTGCCCGCTCCGGCGCCGGCCGCGACGGCGAAGCCGACGCTGATCTCGGTGCCGGTGGTGTCGAGCACGAACGTCGCGGTGTGCGCGCCGCCCGCCAGGCTCTCGTCGATCGGGACCGAGAACGAGGCGCGACCGGTCGAGTCGTCGGTGACGGCCCGGGTCGGGTCGATCGTCGCGGTGCCGACGACGGTGCCGTCGACGCTCGCGGTCACGGTGGTGTCGGCCGCGGCTCCGGTGCTGAACAGGAGCGAGGAGAGGTCGACGGTCATCGTGTCGCCGACCGCGTACTCGCCCGAGTCCGGGACGTTGTCGGTCAGGCCGATCGTGCGCTGCACGGGGTCGGGGCTGACGGTGCCGAGGTCCTGGATGTAGCCGACGAAGGCGTCCAGGTCGATGCGGCCGGAGTCGGCCGTGCCGGTGCCCTCGGTGAAGGTGCTGAAGCCGTCGCCGCCGCTCGCGAGGAAGCTGCTGGTCACGACGGTGAAGGTCGCGGCCGGGTCGATCGGCTCGTTCTGGAAGAACACCTGCGAGATGCGCGAGCCCTCGGGCGCCGTGGCGTCGAAGACGTAGGTGAGGTCCTTCGAGGTGGAGAGGTTCAGCTGCGGGTGGCTGGAGCTGCCCACCCACTGCTCCTCGAGCAGGTCGGAGATCTGCTCGCCGGTCAGCTGCAGGGTCACCAGGGTGTTCGCGAAGGGCTGGGCGTCGGAGGCCTCGGCGTAGGTGACCACGCCGTCCGCGTCGCCGGGCTGGTCCGGAGTCGCGGTGTAGGAGAGGTCGTCGCGCAGGCCGCCCGCGTTCGAGAAGGCGATCTGCGTGCCGAGCTCACGGGTGGCCCAGAGCTGGGCGTCCGAGACGAGGTTGCCGAGGGTCGACTCCGAGCCGCGGTTGGTCGTGGTGCCGTCCGGACGGTAGGCGCGCGAGATGTCCTCGGTGATGGTGCCGACCTTCACGCTGCCCTCGCGGACGGCGACGGCCTGGGCGTCGGCGACGATGGTCTCGACCTCGGGGTCGGGCTCGAAGGCGCCGACGACGATCGTCTTGGCCGGGTCGTCGGAGGCCGGGTCGTCGACGACCTTCGTCAGCGGCACGACCTCGCTGGTGAGCGAGGTGAGCTGCTTGGTCGCCGGGTCGACGGTCAGGGACATGCGGCCGATGTTCTCGGCGTAGCTGCCGGTCTGCGACACGACGGTCGGGAAGGCCCGGCCCGCGTCGATGCCCGCGTCGTACTCCTGGTGGCTGTGGCCCGAGACGATCGCGTCGACGTTCGGGGCGACCGCGTTGACGATCGCGCCGAACTTGGGGTCCGCCTCCGGAGTGTTCAGCTCGGCCGCGTCGGCGTCGGCTCCCTCGTGCAGGAGCAGGACGACCACGTCGGCCTCGTCGTTGGCGGCGTCGCCGTCCTGGAGCTGCGCGGCGACCTCGTTGACGTTCTCGGCGATGGGCTCGATGGAGAGCGTCGAGATCGTGGCGGGGCTGACGAGCTTGCCGAGGTCCTCGGTGATCGCGCCGATGAAGGCGACGGAGACGCCGTCCTGCTCGGTGATCACGTACGGGGAGTAGGCGCGCTCGCCGGTCGCGGTGTCGTAGAGGTTCGCGTTCACGTAGGGGAACGCCGAGGCGTCCACGACGCGGCCGTCGACATCGGCGCGGCCCTGGTCGAACTCGTGGTTGCCCAGGGTGCTGACGTCGAGGCCCATCGCGTTGAGCGAGTCGAGCGTGGGGATGTCGCCCTGCACCTTCGACACGAAGGTCGAGGCGCCGATGTTGTCGCCGGCCGAGACGAACAGCGTGTTCGGGTTGGCGGCGCGGTAGGAGTCGACGGCACCGGCGAGCACGGCGGCTCCGGCGACGGCGCGGTCGGCGGCGAGCCGCCCGTGGAAGTCGTTGATCGAGAGGATGTCGATGGCGACATCGCCCTCGGCCGCCGCGGCGGGCGTGGCGCCGAGGAGGGCCGCTCCGGCGACGGCGCCGACGGCGGTCGCGGAGAGGAGTCGGGTGAGGCCGCGTCGGCCCGGGGAAGTACTGCGCATCGTGAAGGGGACTCCAAGCATCGAGCGGTAAATCCGGAGAGGATTCGTGCCGCGTGAGGGGGTTATTCCCAGACAACCCGACGGCGGAGCCCAGGTCAAACGTTCTGACGACGGCTCGCCGCCGCGTTTACGAGAAGTTAACTCGCCGACGCTCAGCCGACGCGCAGGATGGGGAGGAACGGCGTGAGGTCCGCGCGCACTCCGGAGGCGTGGATCCGCCCGCTCGCGAGACCCTCGCTCCACGGCAGCGAGCCGGTCGCGAGCGGCAGCCAGGTCGCCGCGTCCATCTCGATCACGTTCGGCGGAGTCCCGCGGGTGTGGCCCGGGCCCTCGACGCACTGGGCCGCGCCGAACGGCGGAACGCGCACCTCGACGCTGCGCCCGGGGACGTTCGTCCCGATGATCTGCAGGAGGAACCGCACCGCCGTCGCCGTCGTGTTCCGGTCCGCTCCTCCGGCGAGCGCCGCCCGCACCGCGGACTGCCCGCTCGCCTCGTCGATCCTGCCCTTGGCCATCCACCCATCCTGCCGCCGCCGCTCGCTCCCGGAGGCCTCCGCGGGGCTCCGCCCGGCGTGTCGGCGTCCGCAGCGCCGCCCTGCGGAGGAGGACGTCACAGGGACCAGCCCCGGCGCGGGGCGCCCTATCCTGTCAGGGTGAAGATCCTCGTCCTCGGTTCGGGTGCCCGTGAGCACGCCATCATCACGGCTCTCCTCGCGGAGGAGGAGCACCACGAGATCATCGCGGCGCCCGGCAACGCCGGCATCGCGCGCGACGTCGAGGTCATCCACTTCGACACGAACAGCCCCCGGCTGGTCAGCGACTTCGCCGTGGAGCAGGGCATCGAGCTCGTCGTCATCGGCCCCGAGGCGCCCCTGGTCGCCGGAGTCGCCGACGCGCTGCGCAAGCGCCGCATCCCCACCTTCGGCCCCGACCGGGCCGCCGCCGCACTCGAGGGCTCGAAGACCTTCGCGAAGCGCGTGATGGACATGGCCCGCGTGCCCACCGGCCGCGCGACCCGCGTCTCCACCCTGGTCGACGCCACCCGCGCCATCGACGAGTACGGACTCCCCTCGGTCGTCAAGGCCGACGGCCTCGCCGCGGGCAAGGGCGTCCTGGTGACGGAGTCGCGCAGCGCGGCGATCGCGCACGCCGAGTTCTGGCTGCAGTCCGGCGACGTCCTCATCGAGGAGTTCCTCGCCGGCCAGGAGGTCTCCCTCTTCCTCCTCTCCGACGGCCACGACGTCGTCCCCCTCTCCCCCGCGCAGGACTTCAAGCGCCTGAGCGACGGCGACGAGGGGCCGAACACCGGCGGCATGGGCGCCTACTCCCCGCTCCCCTGGCTCGCCGACCGCTGGGAGAGCGAGCGCGCCTTCGTCGACGAGGTGATCGACACGGTCGCCATCCCGACCATCCGCCAGCTCGAGCGCGAGCGCACCCCCTTCGTCGGACTCCTCTACTGCGGCCTCATCGTGACCGACGCGGGCCTGCGCGTGATCGAGTTCAACGCCCGCTTCGGAGACCCCGAGACCCAGGTCGTCCTCCCCCGCCTCGCCTCCCCGCTGTCCGCGCTGCTGCACGCGGCGGCCACCGGCGCGCTCGCCTCCGTCCCGTGGCCCACGTTCACGGACGAGGTCGCCGTCACCGTCGTCCTCGCGAGCGAGGGCTACCCCGAGAACGCCGTCACCGGACGGACCATCACCGGACTCGACGCGGCGGCGGACGTCCCCGGCGTCACCATCGCCCACGCGGCGACCCAGCTGGTCGACGGGAGCTTCGTCGCCACCGGCGGCCGCGTGCTCAACGTCGTCGCGCGCGGCGCCGACTTCGCCGAGGCGCGGGAGCGGGCGTACCGCGCGCTCGACCTGATCCACCTCGACGGCGGGCTGTATCGGAGCGACATCGCGGCGAAGGTCGCGCAGTAGCGCGACCTCAGCGTGATGTCGGCCACGCCGCTCCCCGCGCGGCGTGGCGCAGTCGGCTGGGAGAGTGGCCGGGTCTCGGGGAGCGATCGGCGCGTCCGACACGCTCGGCACGCGTTCCGGTCGACGCCTCGAGGGTGGCCGGGGTGGGGTGGATCCGCACTCGGACTCGGACCTCCGCGACACGGGCTCGCGGCGGAGGTCGGTCGCCTCGCGGGGGGCGGGTCAGGCCAGGGCGCAGAGGGCCTCGGCGAGGTGGGGGTGCGCGAAGGTGAAGCCGGCGTCCTCGAGGCGGGCGGGCACGACCCAGCGGGACTTGAGCAGGAGCTCGGACTCGGTGCGGAGCAGGAGCGTCGCGGGCTCGAGGACGAAGCGCGGAGCCGGCACGCCGATCCGGCGGCCGACGGCGGCGCGGAGCAACCGCGAGAGCTCGGTGTTGTCGCTCGGATTCGGCGACGCGAGGTTCACCGGCCCGTCGAGGGTCGACTCCTCAAGGAAGCGGATCGACCGGTGGACGTCCTCCACGTGGATCCAGCTGAAGTGCTGACGGCCGCAGGTGCGCCGGTGCTCGTGGTGCACACCGGCCTCGCGGCGCGCGCGCGTCGAGGGCCACGGCCCGTCGAACTGCGGACCGCCGAGGCCGAGCCGCGCCAGCCGCAGCAGGATCGCCGTCGCCGGACCGTCTCCGAGCACGATGGACATCCGCAGCGCCACGCGCCGCACGCCGGGCGTCTCCCCGGCGAAGAACTCCGACTCCCACGCCCGCGCCACGTCGACCGAGAAGCCCTCGCCGAGCACGCCCTCGTCCTCGGTGTTCGCCCGCTCCTCCTCGTGCCGGTAGATCGTGGCCGTGCTCGCGTTCATCCAGACCGGCGGAGGAGTCGCGGCCGCCGCGACCGCCCGGTGCAGCTCCGCGGTGGTCGCCACGCGCGAGCGGAGGATCTTGGCGCGGTTCGCCGCGGTGTACCGGCAGTCGACGCTCTTGCCGGCCAGGTTCACCAGGAGGCGCGCACCGTCGAGGACCCGGGTGATGCCGGCGGTGTCGCCCCAGCGCGCGTCCGGCCCGGAGCGGCCGATCCTCCGCACCGTCCAGCCGTCTGCCGTGAAGCGGCGGGTGAGGTCCGTCCCGAGGAATCCGCTCGCACCGGCGAGGACGACGACGGGGTCAGCGGTGCTGCTCATCGCCCCATCGTGCCGCACGGCGCCGGAGTCACGGGGAGGACTCGTCGCAGGCGCGCTGCCGGTACGCGGAGTGGGTCGAGGCGGGTCTCGATCAGCCGCCGAGCGACCCCGCACCGCGGAGCAGCCGCGCCGCGGCGAGCGCCCCGGCCAGCCGCTCGGCGAACCCCGGCGGCACCTCGGCGGGCAGCGCGTCGACCGGCCACCAGGCCACGTCGTCGCTCTCGTCGCTGACCGTCACGGGAGCGTCCGGATCGGCGATCGCGCCGTAGCCCACGTCCCAGTGTCGGGATCAGCGGCCGAAGCCGTCGCCGAGCGCGTGCCGGTCGAGGTCGAGGGGCAGGACGCCGAGCGGCTGCAGCCGTGCCGCTCCGCTCTCCTCCCGCGCCTCGCGCAGGGCCGCGTCGGCCGTGGAGTCGTCGCCGGGCTCGACATGACCGCCGAGCTGCACCCAGAACCGGCCCTTGCGGTGGAAGCAGAGCAGCACCTGCGCCAGATTCGGCGAGAGCACGAAGCAGCTCGCCGTGACGTGCTCGGGGCCGCCGTCGCGCTCGAGCGCCGGCTCGCCGCGCTGCTCGAGGAACGCCAGGTACTCGTCCCGCAGGTCCGCGAGCGCGCCCGCGTCCCACTCCCGCAGCTCGTCCGCCAGCCGCGTCCCTCGCTCCCCCGTCACGCGAAGGACCCTACCTCCCCTCCGCGAGCTGCCCCTCCGGTGCGCTGCACGGCGTGCGTGGCGTACCGGAGCGGCGTCTCGCGGAGGGAGGAGGGACGGGAGCGTCAGACGGAGAGGCCGGAGAGGCCCTCGCGGTCGACGCGGCGGTGGAAGCGCATGCCGGCGAGACCGCCGAGCAAGGCGCCGACCAGCGCGACGACCAGGGCGGCGAGCGCCGTCACGACCGCCGCGGCCGTGGCGTCGCCGGCGTCCAGGGGGATCGTCGGGAAGCCGCTGACCGCGGAGAGCGCCTGGCTGCCGCCGGTGATCGCCGAGACGATGCCCACGACGATCGCGACGACGACCGCCCAGGCCCACACTCCGACGCCCTGCTTCGCTCCGCTGAAGCGGGCCATGCGGCCTGCCACGTAGCCGCCGCAGTAGTAGGCGACGAGGAGGATGACCAGCAGTGCGATCGCGCCCGCCCAGCCGAACGCGGCGGGGTCGGCCGCGAGGTCGCCGGTGACGTCCTGGGTGCCGATGACGGCGGCCCCGATCGCGGTGACGAGGGCGGTCAGGAGGACGGCGAGTCCGGTGGCGGCGAGCCAGCCGAAGAAGGCGCAGCCGATCTTGAAGCCGCCGAAGCGGTCGCGCTCGCGCTGGTGGATGTCCTTGCGCGCGGCCGCACGGGCCTGCTTCGCCTCGGCAGAGTCGGGGTCGACGGGCGCGCGGTGCTCGGGGGCCGAGTGCGCGGAGTCGGAGCGGTCCGTCGAAGCGGAGCGGTCCGTCGAAGCGGAGCGGTCCGTCGAAGCGGAGCGGTCCGTCGAAGCGGAGCGGTCCGAGGAGGCGGAACGGTCCGGAGTCGCGGAGCGGTCCGTCGCCGCAGCCGCTCCCGTATCCCCCGCGGAGTCGATGCGCGCCGTGCCGCCCGCCGCCGAGCCCTCTGCCCGTCGCGGCAGTCCGCCGTCAGCCGGATCCCTGTCTGTCGTGCTCATGTCGAACCTCCTGGCCGAGCGCCCCGAAGAAGGGCGACACGCTCAGTCAAGACCCAGGGAGCCCTCGGTGTCGCGGGCTTGACGACAGGACGGAGCGGTCCGGGCGTCAACCCCCTGCGCCCCCTCCCTCCCACCCGCTTGCATGGAGGCACCGACCGACGACACGAGAGGGAGAGTCATGACTCCGGAATCCCCCGAGCAGACACCGCCCGGCACCGAGGCCGAGCTGACGCCGAAGGCCGACCACGGCGAGACCAGCTACCGCGGCACCGGCCGCCTCAGCGGCAAGGTCGCCCTCATCACGGGCGGCGACAGCGGCATCGGCAAGGCCGTCGCGATCGCGTTCGCGCGCGAGGGCGCCGACGTCGCGATCTCGTACCTCGACGAGCACGACGACGCCGAGGACACCGCGACGTGGGTCCGGGAGGCCGGCCGCGAGGCGCTGCTCCTCCCCGGCGACCTGCAGGACCCGGCGCACTGCCGCGCCGTCGTCACCGAGACCGTCGAGCGCTTCGGCCACCTCGAGGTGCTCGTCAGCAACGCCGCCTTCCAGATGAGCCGCGAGAGCGTCACCGACATCCCGGACGAGGAGTGGGACCGCACGATCGCGACGAACATCAGCGCCTACTTCCACCTCGTGAAGTCGGCGCTGCCCCACCTGAAGGAGGGCGCGTCGATCATCGCGACGAGCTCGGTGCAGTCCGACCAGCCGTCGTACCAGCTGCTCCCCTACGCCGCCACGAAGTCGGCGATCCTCAGCCTCACCGCCTCGTTCGCGCAGGCGCTCGGCGAGAAGGGCATCCGCGCCAATTCCGTCGCGCCCGGCCCGATCTGGACGCCGCTCATCCCCTCGACCATGCCGGAGGAGGCCGTCGCCGAGTTCGGCGAGCAGGTCCCGCTGGGCCGCCCCGGGCAGCCGGCCGAGGTGGCCCCCGCCTACGTCCTCCTCGCCTCCGGCGAGGCGAGCTACATCAGCGGGTCGACGATCGCCGTCACCGGCGGGAAGCCGATCCTCTGATCACGCTCCAGGGCACCGCTCACCCGCAGGATTCCGCGATAGGTTCCTGCGGGTGAGTGTGCACATCCGCAGCATCGAGACGGCGGTGCCGACCACGGTCCTGCGCCAGTCCGAGGTGCGCGACCTCTTCGCGTCCCAGCCCGCGATGACCCGGCTCGGGTCCCGCCTGATCGGCGCGGCCTTCGACGCGTCCGGGATCGACACCCGCAGCACGGTGGTCGACGAGCTCGACCGGGTCGAGCGGGAGGGTGCGAGCGTCTTCTACAACGCGGGGAGCGGCCTGGTGCTCGACCCGGGGACGGCCGCGCGCAACGCCGTCTACACCGAGCGCGCTCCCGAGCTCTTCACGGAGGCGGCCCGCCGCGCCCTCGCGTCCGCGTCGATGACCGCCGAGGACGTCACCCACGTGGTGACGGTCTCCTGCACCGGCTTCTACGCCCCGGGGCCCGACTACCAGCTGGTCCGCCGCCTCGGCCTCGCGCCCTCGACGCAGCGCTTCCACCTCGGCTTCATGGGCTGCTACGGCGCCTTCCCCGGCCTGCGCGCCGCCCGCCAGTTCTGCGAGGCCGACCCGGAGGCGGTCGTCCTCGTCGTCGCGGTCGAGCTGTGCACCATCCACCTCACGAGCTCCAACGACCCGGAGCAGATCGTCGCGACCTCCGTCTTCGCCGACGGCGGTGCGGCGGCCGTCGTCACCGCCCGCGAGGCCGCGCCCGGCACCCCGGTGCTCGAGCTCGACGCGCTCGCCACGACGCTCACCGACGAGGGCGAGACCGAGATGGCGTGGACGATCGGCGACCACGGCTTCTCGATGCGGCTGAGCACCTACGTGCCCTCGATCATCGGAGCGAACATCGAGGCGGCCGTCGCCCCGCTGCTGGCCGGCGCCGAGGTCGAGCGGAGCGACGTGCAGCGCTGGGCGATCCACCCCGGCGGCCGCAGCATCCTCGACAAGGTGCAGGCCTCACTCGCCCTCAGCGACGAGCAGCTGGCCCCGTCGCGCGAGGTGCTGCGGACCAACGGCAACATGTCGAGCGCGACCGTCCTCTTCATCCTGCGGCGCCTGCTGCACGGCGAGGCGGCCGACGGCGAGCGGATCGGCGCGATGGCGTTCGGGCCCGGACTCACCGTCGAGCTCGCGCTGCTCACCAAGCGGGGCGGGGAGTGACTCCGCGAGCCCCTCTCGCGCCGGACCTGCGCCACCGCGAGGTCTCCGAGCAGGAGCTGATGGACGACCCGGACTGCGACCGGACCCTGCTCGACGCCACCTACGCCCGCTTCGGCACCGTTAACCGGCTGGTCTCGGGGTGGCGCGGCCTCTACCGCTCGCGCCTGCGTCCGCTGCTGCGGCCCGACGAGCCGTTCCGCCTGCTCGACATCGGCTCCGGAGGCGGCGACGTCGCCCGCTCCCTCGCCGGCTGGGCCCGCGAGGACGGCCTCCGCCTGGCGATCACCGCCGTCGATCCGGACGAGCGCGCCTCCGCGTTCGCCACGTCCACGCCCGCGCCGCCCGGAGTCGAGTTCCGCCGCGCGAGCAGCGCCGACCTGGTCGCCGAGGGCGAGCACTTCGACCTGGTGACCTCCAACCACGTGCTGCACCACCTGTCGCCGGAGTCGCTCGCCGACCTGCTCGCCGACAGCGAGCGCCTGGCCCCGCGCGCCCTCCACAACGACATCGAGCGCTCGCGGCTGGCCTACACGGCCTACCTGCTGGCCACACGACCGATCGCGGCCGGCTCGTTCCTCCACTACGACGGGTCGCTGTCGGTGCGGCGCAGCTTCACCGCCGCCGAGCTGCGGGCTGTGGCGCCCGAGGGGTGGCGGGTCGAGCGCGCGGCGCCCTACCGGCTGCTGCTCGCGCGGGGCGAGGTGTGAGGACGCGGCGGAGGGTGAGCGCTTCCGGTCCGCTCTGGCTGCGCGCCGCCGCTGTCAGCTACTCCGCCAACTGCGCCCTCGGCACCGCCGTCGCCACCGGCGCTCTCCGCACGGGCCGCTGGCACTGGATCCATCACGCGCTCTACATCTGCACGTCGACGCTCACCGCTCTGGCCTGGGCGACGCTGCGACGGTCGGACACCCGCGCCGCGTCCGCGCTGGCTCCCGCCGCCGTCCCGCTGGCGGTGATCCCCTTCGCGGGGACGCACGGACGTCGGCACCCGGCGATCGCGCTGGCGGCGGCTCCGTTCGTGCTCGCCGCTCTCGGGCGGACGCGGCGGCCAGCGCGGCGCCGAGGAGTGCTCCAGCGTCTGAGGGCCGGGTCGGCCCTGCGCTGACGCGCCCCGGCTTCTAGCGCGGGGGCTCGACGTCGCGGTCGGGGTCGGAGCGGTACGAGCGCAGCGCCTGCCAGCCGGCGATCGCGAGGATCAGTGCGCCGCAGAGCATCGTCAGCAGGTTCGGCACCGAGAAGCCGCTGCCCACGACCGAGTTGATGCCCGCGCCGAGCACGAACACACCTCCGAGAAGGTAGAAGATGACCCTCGTCTTCACCGTTCCACCGCCTCCCTCGAGCCTGCACAGGACCCTCGATGCTACCGCGCGCGCCCCTGGCCGCCGCCGCTCCCCCCTCTGCGCGATCGATCGGGGCAGGATCGAGGCATGGAGTTCCTCGATGTCGTCCGGCGCCGGAAGACCACCAACGGCGCGTTCCTGCCCGACCCCGTCTCCGAGGAGCACCAGCGGCTCCTGATGGAGGTGGCCGGCCGGGCGCCCTCGCAGCTCAACAGCCAGCCGTGGCGGTTCGTGCTCGTCGAGGAGCGCGAGACGATCGACCGGATCGCCGCGATCAGCGGCGAGAGCATGACCACCGCGATGTCGAACGGCACGTTCTTCGAGCGCTACAAGCCCTACTTCCGCTTCAGCAGCGAGGAGATGGAGCAGCGGCGCGACGGGATGCTGTTCGACAAGCTGCCGGCTCCGCTCCGCCCCTTCACGAAGCAGGTCTTCACGAAGCGCGGGCAGTTCCTGATGAACTCCCTCCGCGTCCCGCAGACGCTCGGCGAGGAGAACCGCCGGCTCGTCGCGGGATCGCCGCTGCTGCTCGGGGTGATGCTCGACCGCTCCGAGTACCGGCCGGGCGAGCTCTCCTCCTTCTACTCGGTGTTCAGCATGGGCGCCGCGATGGAGAACGTCTGGCTGAGCACGGTCGAGCTGGGGATGGGGATCCAGTTCGTGTCGTTCCCGATGGAGGTGCCGGGAGCGTGGGCGCGGATCGAGTCGCTGCTCGCCGTGCCCGACGAGCTGGAGCTGATGGCGGTGTACCGGCTCGGCTACCTGCCTCCGGAGCAGCGGCGGCCGGCGATCGACTGGTCCTCGCACCAGCGGAAGCTTCCGTCGCAGTACGTCTTCCGCGGCACCTGCGCGACTCCGCAGGAGGGGTGGGACGCGCCGGCCGGGCCGTGACGGGATCCTGAGCGGCGCGGCCGGCACCCGGAGGTGCCCGCGCTCGCTCCCGGGCCGGCCCCGGCCGACGGGAGATCCGCGACGGAGCATCGACTCTCGCTACATGCGTCGGCTAACGTGGCGCCCAGCACGCCCGGCAGTGCTACGTCCCGTCCGCGGGACTGTCAATGGGGGTCCGGCGTGTCTTCCGCCCGATTCCCCGCACCGGGGTCCGAGCGGATACCGTCCCCCGAGGAGCCGTCCGCCAGGGCCGGCCCGATGAACGAAGGGGGCCCGTGGCCACGCTCATCTACGGACCGCAGAACCTCGAGATCGAATTCGAGGAGCGCGTCCTCGCGCACCTGAAGGTCGCCGTCCTCTCGAAGCTGCGCCGCAACGAAGCCTTCTCGCTCTCGTGGATGGAGGACGCCTCCACCGGACACGGCCGGAGCTCCGTCTGGCTGCACCCGTCGGTGCCGCTGCACTTCCGCTTCACCGAGGCGCACCAGCCCAAGCTCAACCGCGCGTGGATCGAGCAGATGCTCAGCGTCGCCAGCATGCACGGCGAGCTCTCGGTCCTGCCGGAGCCCGAGGAGCAGCGCCAGGGCTCCTGAGCTCCGCCGCTCCTGGGCCCCGCTGCCCCCTGATCGCACAGCCGTCAACCCCGTCCCCTCTGCGGGGGACGCGAAGTACCGTCGAGAAGACGTCCCCGGAACCATCGGCGGACGTCGACGGACGGAGACGACCATGACGGACACCGCGCGAGCGACCGGCCTGCCCACCCTCACCCCGGTGCGGACGCTCCGCAAGGAGCAGCCGATCGAGCCGCGCCGCGTGCCGGACTCCGTCTCCGTCGGCTCCCAGCCGGTCATCGGCTGCCGGATCGACGTGAGCGGCCGCTCCTTCGTCGTCGAGCTCGACATGGCCGGCATCTTCCTGCGCCAGGTGCGCCGGAGCCTGCGCGAGGGCGAGGGCGGCCTCGTGCTGCTGCGCCACGTCGATGGGATCGAGATGATCCCGTTCTCGCGCGCGACGCCGTTCGACGTCTCGGACATCGTCTGCCCCGAGGGCGTCGAGCCCGCGGACGCCCGCTCGGCCCTGGGGCTCCGCGACCGCTGAGCCGCGACGGGTGGCGTGCTCCGCCCCGCGCCCGCCGCTGAGCGGGATCAGGCGGGGAGCGACGCCTCGATCAGGTCGACGATCCGCGGGTCGTCGGGCTCGACCGTCGGGCGGAACCGGTGGACCGTGCCGTCGGCCGTGATCAGGAACTTCTCGAAGTTCCACTTCACCCGGCCGGCCTTGCCGTTCTCGTCCTCCGCCTTGGTGAGCTCCGCGTAGAGCGGGTGCGCCGAGCGGCCGTTGACGCGGACCTTCTCGAACATCGGGAAGGTGACCCCCCAGGTCGTCGAGCAGTACGCCTTGATCTTGTCCTCGTCGCTCAGCTCCTGGAGGAACTGGTTGCTCGGGAAGCCGAGGACCGTGAATCCGCGCTCCCCGTAGCTCTTCTGCAGGGCCTCGAGCTTCTCGTACTGCGGGGCGAGGCCGCAGCGGGAGGCGACGTTGACGATCAGCCGCACGGGCGGGTAGTCGGCGAGGGTCGACGTGGTGCCGTCGATCGTGGTGAGGGGGATGTCGGCGATCGTGTCGGGCACGGAGGGCTCCTTCGGACGTGGTGCGTCGACGCTACTCCCCGCCGCCGAGGGAACCCCGAGTCGTGGAGGCGGCTCGCTGCGGGTTCCCGCGACGGTCCGGGGTTCCCTCGGCGCGCGCCTGCCTCCACCATGGGGGGATGGCCGCCTCGCAGCAGATCGTCTCGGTCGGCGGGCGGAGGCTGCGGCTGACGAACCTCGACAAGGTCGTCTACCCGGAGACGGGCTTCACCAAGGCCGACGTGCTCTCCTACTACGCCTCCGTCGCCTCCGCGATGCTGCCCCATCTCGCGCGCCGCCCGGTCACCCGGAAGCGCTGGGTCGACGGAGTGGGCACCGCCGAGCATCCGGGCGAGGTCTTCTTCGAGAAGAACCTCCCCTCCTCCGCCCCCTACTGGCTGAGCCGGACCCGGCTCGCGCACTCGTCGCGCGACGTCGAGTACCCGCTGGTCGACGACGTCGCCGGGCTCACCTGGCTGGCGCAGCAGGCGGCGCTCGAGCTGCACGTCCCGCAGTGGCGGGTGGGCTCCGACGGCGAGCGCCGTCCGCCCGACCGCCTCGTGCTCGACCTCGACCCGGGCGAGGGGGCGGGCCTCGCCGAGTGCGCCGAGGTCGCGTTCCTCGCCCGCGACCTGCTGGAGGGGATGGGGCTGGCTCCGCTGCCGGTGACCAGCGGGAGCAAGGGGATCCACCTCTACTGCCCGCTGGACGCCTCCGCCTCCAGCGACCAGATCTCGGCGGTCGCGCACGAGCTGGCGCGCGCGCTCGAGTCGGACCACCGCGACCTCGTCGTCTCGGACATGAAGAAGACCCTGCGCGAGGGCAAGGTCCTCGTCGACTGGAGCCAGAACAGCGCGGCGAAGACGACCATCGCCCCCTACTCCCTCCGCGGGCGCCTCCGGCCGGCGGCCGCCGCGCCCCGCACGTGGGAGGAGCTGGGTGCCGACAACCTGCGCCACCTGTCGCCCGACGAGGTGGTGGAGCGGCTGCGGAGCGACGGAGACCTCCTCCGCCCGCTGCTCGCCGCCCGGGGTGCCGGGCTCGAGCCGACCCCGGAGCGGATGGCGGGCTTCGCCGCGACGGACGCCTCCTCCGACCGCCTGGCGACCTACCGCAGCATGCGCGACGCGTCGAAGACGCCGGAGCCGGTGCCCGAGGCGGGGTCCGCGGGCTCCTCCTCGGGCGACTCCTTCGTCATCCAGGAGCACCACGCGCGGCGCCTGCACTACGACTTCCGGCTCGAGCACGACGGCGTCCTGGTCAGCTGGGCGGTGCCGAAGGGCCCGCCGCTGGAGGGCGACCCCAACCGGCTCGCGGTGCAGACCGAGGACCACCCCCTCGAGTACGCGACCTTCGAGGGAACGATCCCGGCCGGCGAGTACGGCGGCGGCGAGGTGCGCATCTGGGACGAGGGCACCTACGCGCTCGAGAAGTGGCGCGAGGGGAAGGAGGTGATCGCGGTGCTGACCGGCCGCCCCGACGGCGGGCTCGGCGGCGAGCCCCGTCGCTACGCCCTGCTGCACACGGGCTCGAGGGAGGGCGCCGAGAAGAACTGGCTCCTGCACCTGATGGCGCCGGGTCCCGCTCACGGGCACGGGACGCAGCGACGGGGCAGAGCGGCAGCGTCCGCCGCGTCGCCCGCTCCCCGCCCCGCACCCTCCGCAGACCGCCCGGCCGAGGACTCCGCTCCGCGCCGCCACCGCCCCATGCTCGCCACGGCCGGACGCCGCGGCGACGTGGACCCCGGGGCCGCGATCGAGATGAAGTGGGACGGCTACCGCGCTCTCGTGCGGGTGCAGGGCGGCACCGCGACCCTCACGAGCCGCAACGGCAACGACCTGACCGCGGCGTTCCCCGACCTGCTCGCCCCGCTCGCCGAGGCCGCCGCCGACGCCGTGCTCGACGGCGAGATCGTCGCCCTCGACGCTCGCGGGCGCCCCGACTTCGGCGCCCTGCAGACCCGCGGCGGGCTGACGAAGCCGCGCGAGATCGAGGCGGCCGCCCGGTCCACTCCGGTGCACCTGATGGTCTTCGACCTGCTCGAGCGCGCAGGAGAGGACCTGACCGGGAGCGACTACGACACCCGTCGCTCGGCACTGGTCGAGCTCGTCGACGAGAACGAGCGCGTGCACGTCCCGTCCGTGTTCGACGGCGACCTGGAGGAGGCGATGGTCACCAGCCGCACCCTCGGCCTCGAGGGCGTGGTCGCCAAGCGCCGCGACTCGCGCTACCAGGAGGGCAGCCGCTCGCGCGACTGGATCAAGCTCACCCACCACCGGCTGCAGGAGGTCGTGATCGTGGGCTGGCGCGAGGGCGAGGGCGGCCTGCAGGGGTCGGTCGGGGCGCTGCTGACCGCGATCCCCGGCGAGGACGGGCTCGCGTACTCCGGCCGTGTGGGCACCGGCTTCAGCGACCGCGAGCGCCGCGGACTGGTCGACCGCCTGGCCGAGCACGCCACCGAGGAGCCCGCCGTCTCCGTCCCTCCGCTCGAGTCGCGCGGCGTGCACTGGGTGTCGCCCGTCCTGGTCGGCGAGGTCCGCTACCGCGAGCGCACCGCCTCCGGCACCCTCCGCCAGCCGGTCTGGCGCGGCTGGCGCGCCGACAAGGCCGCCGCGGACGTCCGCGTGGAGGAGCCGGGCAGCTGATCCTCCGGTCTTCCCACGGAGATGCCCGGGAACGCGGCGCGCGCCGGCGATCCGCTGCGCCCCCGGCACCTCAGTCCAGGCGCACCCCGCGCAGCAGGAGGAGGGTCGCGCCGACCGCGGCACCGGTGCCGATGAGGACACCGCCCGCTCCGGCCGCTGCCGCGAGGACGCCGAGGAGGCTGGGCAGGGCGATCAGCCCGAGGCGGTTCCCGGCCAGGCGCAGCGCGAGGGCGCGGCCGTGGCGGTCGGCGGGGGTGCGCTCGATCAGCCACGACATCGTGATGGGCTGGCCGATCCCGAGGCCCAGGCCGAGGGCGGCGACCGCGACGAAGAGGAGCACGGTCGGCGCGGGCAGGGCGACCAGCACCAGGCAGAGCGCCGAGATCAGGATGCCGCCCACCATCACCCGGGTGCGCCCGAGCCGGGCGGTGGCCGCGCCGAGGAGGAGCCGCGAGGCCATCGACGCGAGTGCGCGCACGGTGAGCAGGGCTCCGACGACGCCGGCCGGGAGCCCGCGCTCGGCGCCGAGGGCGGGGAGGTAGACGACGGTCAGGTCGACGGCGGCGACGACGGTCGCGCTGGTCAGCAGGGCGCGCGCGAGGCCCGGCACCCGGAGGAGACCGAGCGTCGAGCCCGGAGCCGCAGCCCCCTCCGCCGCGGGTCCGCGCGGGGACGGGCTGCGGATCCCCGCCGTCGAGACCAGCAGCAGCACCGCGAGGATCCCGCCCACGAGGAACAGCGGCGCCGGGTCGGGCCGCACCGAGCCGCCCGCGAGCACCGGGATGAACGCGGGCCCGATCGCCTGCCCGAGCGACGCGGCGAACGTGTAGTAGCCGAAGCGGCTGTCGAGCCGCGTCCCTCCGGTGCCGCCCGCGACGACGGTCTGCTGCCCGACCACGCAGCCCAGGTGCCCCGCGCCGAGCAGGGCGATGCCGAGGAGCAGCCCCGCGACGCTCCCGCCCGCCAGGAGCAGCACCGCGGCCGCTCCCACCGCGACGAGCGAGCCGACGGCCATCACGGCCCGGGCGCCGACCCGGTCGACCAGCCCGCCCACCGGCAGCGCGATCAGCAGCGGCACCAGCGCGAACGAGGCGCCGAGCGCCCCGAGCGCCCAGGCCGGCACGTCGAGCCGGATCGCCTGGTAGACGGCGGCCGGCCGGAGCAGGAACGCGACGGCCTGGATGAGCACGGCGTGCGCGAGCAGGGACGGAGTCGCCAGGCGGTTCCGCACGCGCGCTCCTTCCCGCGGCGCTCGGCCGAGCACCCGCTCCCCCATCCTCCTCCCGGTGCCGCCGCCGAGTCGCCCGGAAAGGATCGTCCTGTCCCCTCGAGAACGGGCCTTCTCGTGCGACTCAGCCCTGCGGCGGCGGCGGCGAGGGGAGCGCGTGCGCGGGCAGGGTGCCGAGGCGGTGCCGGCCGCGGAGGAGGAACCAGGCCAGGCCGATCCCGACGACCGCGGCGATCACGACGACCGCGCTCCAGCGCAGCTCCTCCCCGTAGACCTCGACGCGCGGCCACGCGAGGTCGACCGTCATCGCCGCGCCCCAGAGCACCGCGACGACGTTCACCGGCAGGCCCGCGCGGCCGAGCGAGAAGCGCCCGGGCGCGGCTGCGGGCCACCGGCCGCGGAGCCGGGCGATCAGCAGCGGCACCGTCACCAGCAGGTAGGCGAGGTAGATCAGGATGACCGCCACGCTCGTCACGGCCGTGAAGATCGCCGGCGTCCCGATGTTCACGACCAGGATCAGCACCGCGAGCACCCCCACGACCAGCGCCGGCGCCACCGGTGTCCCGCGCCGCGGGTCGACGCGGGCGAGCACGCGGCTGCCGGGCAGGGCGTTGTCGCGGGCCATCGCGAAGATCAGTCGGATGGCCGCCGTGTGCACCGCCAGCGCGCACACCGTGATCGCGACGACCACGCAGAGCAGGAGGACCGATCCGAGGGGGCCGCCGAGCACCTGCAGCACGATCCGCTGCAGCCCGCCCGACGCCTGCCCGAGCGCCGGGTCGGCGAGGTCGGGCGCCGAGAGGATCCCCAGCAGCAGGATGAGGCCGCCGAGGACGAAGGAGGCGGTCACCGCCCGCAGGATCGCCGTCGGCGCGGTCCGGCGCGGATCGACCGTCTCCTCGCCGAGCGAACCCGCGGTGTCGAACCCGTACATCACGTACGCCGACGCGATCGCGGCGATGAGGAACGCGCCGGCGTACCCGCCCGGCGTGCTCCCGCCGTAGCCGCTGGTGTCGAGCAGCACGGTCGGCGGATGCACCACGTTCACCGCGAGCACCGCCACCAGCAGCACCGCCGCGACGAGCTCGATCAGCACGCCGACGCTGTTGATCCGGGCCATCAGCCGCACGCCGCGCGCGTTGACCGCGGTGGTGAACGCGATCAGCAGTCCTCCCCAGACCACCGCGCTCACCCCCGCGGAGCCGCCGAGCTGGAATCCGCTCCAGATCTGCGGGAGCGTCGTCTGGTACGCCAGCACGACGGCCGCGAGCGTGACCACGGACGCGGTGGCCATCAGCCAGCCCGCCAGCCAGCTCACCGTCGGCCCGGCGAGGCGCTTGCTCCAGTTGTAGACGGAGCCCGCGACCGGGTAGCGGGCGGCGAGCTCGGCGAAGCACAGCGCGACCATGAGCTGCCCGGTGAACACGATCGGCCAGGACCACCAGTAGGCGGGACCGCCGAGCGCGAAGCCGAAGGAGAAGAGCTGGAACGTGCCGGTCAGGATCGAGATGTAGCTCACGCCCGCGGCGAAGCTGCCGAAGCGGCCGATGCCGCGGGTGAGGGAGGGGCGGTACCCGAACTCAGCGGTCCCGTCGTCGACGTCCTCGGTGGTGCTCATCGGGCTCCCCCTCGCGGGCGCGCTCGTCGCACCGAGGTCAGGATGCCAGCCGCCGCCCGGCCGCACGACTCCCCCGTCGCGGGCGTCCGTCAGCGGGTGCTCAGCGCTCGCCCCGCTCCCGGTGCACAGGACTCGGGCGGCCCCCGCGGACGGGAGCGGCGTCAGCCGTGCGCCGCGAGCCGGGTGCGCTGGGGCACCAGGAGCTCGAGCAGCTCCTCGACCCCGTCGACCCGCTGCGGCTCGACCGGGTGCCCGGGTCCGCACGGCTTGTAGGCGGGCGGATCCACGTTCAGGACGTGCCCGACGGGCCGCCCCTTCTCCCAGACCGTGAGGAGGAAGGCGCCGTCCCGCTCGTCGGGGGCGCCGATCTCGAAGACCCGGCCGCGCACGATGGCGCACTGCGGCTCCTTGCGCGCGAGGCGCACCCAGAAGGGATGGTCTCCGGTCATGGTGTCCGTCCTCCCCGGCCGACCCGCGGCCGTGCCCGTAGCGGTCGACCGGTGATCGTGTCGTCGGCGACCCGCAGGGCCACGGTACGTCCGCCTCCCCTCAGCCGATCAGGGGGTTCACTGCGGAGCCTCGCAGTGGTAGCGGACGCCGGTCGCGCCCGGACGCGCACGACGGGGAACCACTCACTGCTCGTAGGAGTCCTCGTAGTCGGCACCACTGGTCAGCTCGCCGTCGCCGGGTTGCACGGGATGCTCGCCGGTGAGCGCGTCGATCCGCGCGCGCAGCCGTGCCACCTCCGCCGCGTTGTCCGGTTCGGGCAGGTCGCTCGGCGTGGTCTCGACGATGAGGGCGGCCGCGGCGTTCACGAGGAAGGTGGCGTCGACCGTCCCGCCGTCGGCGCCGATCCCCGTGTACTCGACGGTGTCGGCCGCGCCCTTCGAGGCGAGGGCGACGGCGTATTCGACGAGTGCGTCGGCCGCCTCGTCCCCCACCAGGATCGTCTTGTCGGCGAAGAGGATGTGCTTCATGCCGCCCATGCTCGGCAACGCCGGCTGCGTGGAGGGAGGAGGTTGACAGAGGACCGCCGCTGACGGAAGACCTGGACAGATCGAGCAGAGAATGGCAGACCCGGGTTGTCGGATCCGTCCGGTCTGCGGAAGGGTGGAGGCAACGGCGGGCGTCTGCCTGCCGGAGATCAGGGGCTGGAGACGCCGATGGGGAAGCTGCACTACGACGGGACCGTCGAGATCGACTTCGAGGACCGCGTGCTCGCGCACCTGCAGATCGTCATCACCGCGAAGCTGCGCCGCAACGAGTCGTTCCTGCTCAGCTGGCGCGACGACCACAGCATGGGCGACGGCCGCAGCGCGATCTGGATCCACCCCTCCCACGCGCTCCGCTACAAGTACTTCGGCGGCCGGATGCCCCGCATCAACCCCGCCTGGATCTCCGCGCTCACCGACCTCGCGAACTCCGCGGGCGGGCTGTACGTGATCTCGGAGCCCGCCGAACCGGTGCGTCCTCCGGCGAAGGGCGACCAGCTGTGAAGCGCATCGACCTGATCTACAACGGCACCGCCTACACGGTCAACAACAGGAGCCTCGAGGAGTTCCGCGCCGAGGTCGAGGCCGCCCTCGCCTCCCCGACCCCGCAGTGGCTGACCGTCAACTACGGCGAGGGTCGCGCGAACCCGGCGCTCCTCCTCATCACGCCGTACACCCCGCTGTCGATCATCACGAACGACTTCGACGAGCTCAACGCAGAGTACGAGTAGCGGCGGACCTCCGAGAGGTCAACCACGTCGTCCGGTCGATCCGCGCCCCGTACCGTCGGGCAGGACCTCGTCGACGTCGTGCGCGGACCCCGCACGGCGACACCCGATCGACACCTCCCGCGCCTCGGCGCACGACAACGGCCGCGGACACCCGGCCAGGAGCCGTGATGACAGATCCCGCCTTCGCCGTCCTCGACGACCTCATCGCCGCCCTCGAGCGTCCCGGCTCGATCGACTCCGGCCTGAGCCGCTCCGTCGCCGTGCAGGCCGCCGTCCTCCGGCTCCCGTCGCCCCGCACCATGCACCGTCCGCGCCCGACGAGCCGCTTCACGGGCCGTCGCCTCGTGCGCCCGGGCAGCGCAGCCAGGCGGGCTCCCGCGCGTCACCGCGTCGTGGTCCCCGCCGGTCCGGCGGAGCGTCGCTCCGAGCGGAGCCGACGGCTAAAATGGGGGCGGTGACCGACTCCGACGCTCTCTGCGACCCGTATCTGCGCGGGTATCCGATCGACGGCGTCGCGATCTCCACGCTCGGCAGCCCCTTCGGCGGCGAGACCGTCGCCGCGAGCGACAGCACCGCGAGCCGGCTGGACGAGATCCAGATCGACCTCGGCGAGGGCCCGTGCTGGGAGGCGATCCGCGCTGCCGGCCCCGTCTCGGTGCCGGACACCGGCGCGGAGGAGCGCTGGCCGCTCTTCACCGAGGCGATCGGCCCCACGGCGGTGCGCGCGGTCTTCGCCTTCCCGCTCTCGATCGCGGGGCTCTCGATCGGCGCGGTCGACCTCTACTCCCGCCGCCCCACGTCGCTCAGCGACTCCCTCCTCGGCCGGATCAGCGCCTCGACCACCGCGACGGCGCTGCTGGTGCTTGCCGCGGTGCTGCGCGACAACGAGGTCGAGGAGAGCACGAATCCGCGCTCGCGACGCGTGGTGCACCAGGCGACCGGCATGATCATCGCGCGCTACGGCAGCACGGCCGAGGAGGCGCAGCTGCTGTTGCGCGCCCACGCCTTCGCCCAGCAGCGCTCCGTCGTCGATGTCGCCTCCGGCATCGTGGCCCGGCACGACGGGTTCCCCGACCGCCCTCTCACCGCCCAGGACGACACATGGTGACGAACTCCCGCGAGCGCAGCGTCATCCAGACGTTCGTCGCCCTCTCCGACACACTGGTCGACGACTACGACGTCGTCGACTTCACCCAGACCCTCGTGGAGAGCAGCGCGACCCTCTTCGACGCCGTCTCGGCGGGGCTCGTCCTCGCCGACTCCACCGGCTCCCTCGAGGTGCTCGCCTCCACGGACGAGGACACCCGGCTGATCGAGCTGCTCCAGCTCGACAGCGGGTCGGGCCCGTGCATCCAGTGCTTCGAGACCGGGCGGCCGGTGATCGTCGAGGACGCCCGCGCCGTGGGCGAGGAGTGGGCGGAGTTCCGGACGCTGGCGGTCGAGCTCGACGTGCTCTCGGCGCACTGCGTGCCGATGCGGTCGGCGGGGACGACGATCGGCTCCCTCAACCTCTTCCAGGCCCGGCCGGGGCGGCTCGATCCGGACGACATCGCGGTCGTGCAGGCGTTCGCCGACGTCGCGACGATCGGGATCCTGCACCAGCGCGCGCTCCAGCAGAGCACGGTCACTCAGGAGCAGCTGCAGCACGCCCTCGACAGCCGGGTGCTGATCGAGCAGGCGAAGGGGATCCTCGCCTACGCCCACCGCACCACGGTCGAGCAGGCCTTCGAGGTGCTGCGGGTCCGCGCGCGAGCGACGTCGACCCCGATCACGACGCTCGCCCAGGAGATCATCCGCGACTACCGGCGCTGACGCTCCGCGCGCGCGGAGCAGGAGCGGGGCGGATCCGCGCCGGCGGCGCCGCGGCTCAGAGCTCAGTACTCGTTCTCGAGCTCCCACGTCGCGCGGGGGTCGACGTCCGAGGCGGGCACCGGTCCGCCCGCACTGTCGAGCGCGTCGAGGCGCTCGAGGATCTCGGTGCTCGACTCCGCCGCTGCGCTACCGGCCCCTGCGACCACCAGGGGGACGCCGAGCCCGACGGTGAGCGTCACGACGGAGGAGGGGGCCGAGTCGTCGGCGACGCTGACCGTGCTCATCCGGTGCCGCTGCGCGAGCGCGAGCGAGTAGCGGACGACGGCGTCGGCGGTCGCGTCGTCGAGGGAGAGGGAGCCACCGGTGTGGAAGAGCGTCGTCATGGTCAAGTCCTCGCAGGGCAGGCGGATGGGCATGGTTCCGTCACCGGGGGCCAGGATGCGGTGGGCTCACGCTACGCCCTGGGCGCTCGGGGGTGCAGGTCTTGCGCCGAGGCGTGCCCCTGGCGCATGGTTCGCTCCCGACGCCGGAGCAATTCCCCCATGGCTCTGAGGCGGCTCACACGTTAACGTGAACACACGCGTCGGTCCCCTCGGCTCGACGCATCCCTCCCCTGAAGGAAAGGTCTCGACGATGAGACGACGCTCCCCGGAGCCCCCTGCCGCCGCGCCTCGGCGCCGCGTGCGATCCCTCTTCCTCTCCGCTCTCGCCTGCACGAGCGTCGCCCTCACCGGCGCTCTCGTCCCCGTCTCGGCGCAGGCCGTCGACGTCCCGGCGCCCACCGCGCACTACGACATGTCGCACGCCGGCTCGGCCCTGCTCGACATCTCGGGCAACGGACGCAACGCCACCCTGACCGGCCTCACCGACGCGTCCTTCGCGAACGCCAGCGGCGACCAGGTCGCCCGGTTCAAGAACGACGGCTACGCGAGCCTCCCCCAGGGCCTGGTCACCGGAGCCGACAACGCCTTCGCCGTCGAGTACACGGTGAAGACGCAGACCACCGCCAACCAGTTCGGCTGGGTCATCGGCGACGGCGTCGGCCCGTGGAACACCACGCAGCTCGGCAACCACGTCTTCGTGAACCCGCGCAACCCCGACGGCTCGCCCAGCGGACAGGTCCTCGCGGGCATCCGCGTCAAGGAGCCCACCAGCAACGGCGAGACCCGCATGCCGTTCGGCGGCACGCTGAACCCCGGGTTCACGACCCTCACGCTCGTCGGCACCGGCACGGGGTCGAGCACCGTGCTGACCCTCTACCGCGACGGCACGCAGATCTCGACGGCGAACACCACGAAGTCGATGGCGAGCATCGTGCCGACCGGGTCCACTCTCGGCTACCTCGGCCGCTCGCTCTACTCCGGCGACGCGCTCGTGACCGCCGACGTCACCGACGTGAAGTTCTGGGACACCTCCCTCACCGCCGAGCAGGTCGCCTCGAGCATGCCGACCGCCACGGCGAAGGCGTCCGCGACCTCCGCCCTGCTGCGCTCGGACATCCAGCCCGTCCTGCTGGCCGGCAACCCGTCGCTGACCCAGGTCTCCTCGAACCTGACGCTACCCGCCTCCAGCAGCGGCGTCCCGCTCACCTGGACCTCCTCGAACAGCGCGGTCGTCTCGGCCACCGGCGTCGTCTCGCGCTCGATCGCGCAGAACACCCCGGTCACCCTGACGGCGACCACCGCCCAGGGCGCGACGATCGCCTTCGAGGTGGTCGTGCTCGCCCCGAGCATCAACGACGACCTCGACGCGCTGAAGCTCGCCACGCGCACCACCGAGAACCTCCCCCTCGCAGTGAAGGGCGCCCGTAACGGCACCGACATCACCTGGACCTCCTCGGACCCGGCCCTCGTCACTCCGACGAACACCTCCTACGCGGCTCCGGCGGTCGGCGCGGCCGACCCCTACCGCGGCGGCGGCGTCGTCACCCGGCCGGCCTACGGCTCCGGAGACAGGACCGTCACCCTCACCGCGACGGCCACCCTCAACGGCGTCGCCGAGACGCGCGCCTTCACGCTGACGGTCGCCGAGCTCGGCCGCACCGCTCCCGACGCGGGCTACGCCTCGGCGTACTTCAAGTCGGACGGCGACGAGAAGATCTACCAGGCCGCGACCTCGGGCAACGACTTCTTCACCTTCTCGCCGGTCAACGGCGGGAAGGCGGTCATCACCTCGACGACCGACACGAAGGGCCTGCGCGACCCGTTCATCCTCCGCTCGCACAACGGCGACAAGTACTACATGGTCGCCACCGACCTCTGCATCTCCTGCGGCACCGGCTGGGGCGACGCCCAGTCCAAGGGCAGCCTGAAGATCGAGGTCTGGGAGTCGACCGACCTGGTGCAGTGGACCCGCACCAACGGCGCCGACACCGGCATCACGGTGAACCAGCCGGCCGCCGGAATGACCTGGGCGCCCGAGGCGTACTGGGACGACGCCCTGCAGTCCTACGTCGTGTTCTTCTCCTCGCGCCTCTACTCCGACGCGACGAAGACCAACAACGACAAGCTCTACTCCCGCGTCTTCTCCGTGATCACCCGCGACTTCCGCACCTTCACCGCTCCTCCCGCCACCTGGCAGGACACCGGCTACGCGCGGATCGACTCGACGATCACGAAGATCGGCGACTACTACTACCGCTTCACCAAGAACGAGGAGGGCGGCGCCGCCGGCACCCTCGAGGCCGGAAAGGACATCTTCCTCGAGAAGTCGAAGGTCCTGACCGCCGGGACGACCTCCTCGAACTGGAGTGCCGACCCGAACACCACCTGGCAGCTCACCGACACCCGGATGACCTCGCTCGAGACCGGCCAGGCCGGTGAGGGACCCGAGATCATCAAGCTGAACGCGGGCGACCCGAACGACACCACCGGCGCGGGCGACGGCTACGCGTTCCTCGTCGACAACTACGGCGACGGCGGCTACAAGGCCTTCATCACCTCCGGAGCGGCCATCGCCGGCAGCTCGCAGACGAACCGCCTCTCGCAGTCGGCCGACTGGAACGTCTCGCCCAAGAGCCGCGCCGGCCTCCCGGCCAGCCCGCGGCACGGTGCGTTCGTGAGCGTCCCGCAGACGGTCCTCACCGCCATGAAGAACTGGACCGGCGTCACCGCCGTCGACTCCACCACGATCCTCACCGCCGACGGCCGCACGGTCACGGCGACGGTCGCGGCGGCCGACAGGGGCGATGTCGTCGGCTCGGTCACCTTCACCGGCGGCTCGTGGACCTCGACCGTCCCGCTCTCCGGCGGCTCGGCGAGCGTCTCGGTCCCGGCGGATGTGACCGGCGTCACGGCCTCCTACACCGGGTACGCGGACAAGCTGGTGCGCACGTCGGTCTCGGCCGTCGTCCCGCTGGACACCCTCGAGCTCGTCCCCGCCGTCGCCACGCGCTGCGTCGCCGGCAAGATCGTGCTCACCGCGACCGTGAAGAACACCGACACCGCTGCCGCGGACGTCACGATCACCTCGGCCTACGGCTCGAAGTCGTTCACCGCGGTCGCTCCCGCCTCGTCCGCCTCCGCCGCCTTCACCACCCGCCTGGCCTCGATGCCGGCCGGCACGGTGACGGTGACCGGATCGGCGACCGGCCAGCCCGCGTTCACCGCGACGGTCCCCGTGGCCGCCGCGCGCTGCTGACGCACTGACGACGAAGGGCCCCCTCCTGCGCTCGCGCGGAAGGGGGCCCTTCGTCGTTCCCGGGTCAGACGGTGGGAGCGAGCAGGTCCGCGTGGTGGGCGGCCGCCACGTTCGGGTGGGCCCGGAGCCGGTAGCGCAGCGCGTTCTCGCCGTAGGTCTCGAGGATCGGCGCGTTCGTCGGGTCGACCGAGAGGCCGGACTTGAGCTCCTCGGGCAGCGGGAGCGAGGGCATGGTGGCCGAGAGCGCGGGATTGAAGAAGAACGGGATCGAGATCCGGTCCGTTCCGATCAGCGGCGAGATCACGCGGTGCAGCGTGGCCTTGAGGTAGCCGCCCGTGGCGAGCTCCAGCATCTCGCCGATGTTGACGACGAACGCGCCCTCCATCGCGGGTGCCTCGATCCACGAGCCGTCGTGCTCGACCTGCAGGCCGCCCTTGCCGGGCTCGACCAGCAGCAGCGTCAGCACGCCGCCGTCGCGGTGCGCGCCCACGCCCTGCTTGGGCTCCGGGTCGGAGGTGCCCGGGTAGCGGACGACCTTCACCAGCGAGAACGGCCGCTCGGCGAACGCCTCGTCGAACACGTCCTCCGGAGCGTCGAGCGCGACGGCCCAGGTGCGCAGCAGCCGGATCGCGACCGCGGCGAGCTCCGCGTGCCAGCGCTCGAAGACCTCGCGGAACTCCGGCAGCGCCTCGGGCCAGAGGTTCGGCCCCTCGAGGCGCTCGTAGTCGGCGACGCCGGGCCCGGCGGGAACGGCCGGTCGGTCGATGCCGATGTCGACCTGCTCGCGGTAGTCGACGTCGCCGTTGGTGAGCTCGGCGCCGAAGCGGGTGTAGCCGCGGAACTGCGGGCTGAGGGTGTTCTCGATCGCGAGCTTCTCCTCCTCCGGCAGGTCGAAGAAGCGGCGGGAGACGGCGACGACGTCGTCGAGGAGGTCCTGGGGCACGCCGTGGCCGACGAGGTAGAAGAATCCCACGTCGTGCGTGGTCTCCCGGAGGTCGCGGCGGAAGGCGGCGGCCTCCGCCTCCCCCTGGTCGAGGCGGGACAGGTCGAGGATCGGCAGGGAATCGGTCATGCACCGACTCTCGCGCACGAACCTGCACAGCAGTCGATTGTTACGACAACCAAAACGGCGGGCCCCGCCACGGCGCGGAAGAGGGTTCTTCCGCGCCGCGACCGGGCCCGCCGTGAGCGCCGAGTGTTACGGCGTGGGCATGCCGCCGTTGACGTGCAGCGTCTCGCCGACGACGTAGCTCGACTCCGGGGAGGCGAGGAACACGTAGGCGGGAGCGAGCTCGGCCGGCTGACCCCAGCGTCCGAGCGGCGTCTGCGAGCCGACCTCGGGCAGCTTGTCGGACGGCTGGCCGCCCGCGGTCTGCAGCGGCGTCCAGATCGGGCCCGGGGCGACGACGTTCACGCGGATCCCCTTGGGCGCGAGCTGCTGCGCGAGCGCCTTCGAGAACGTGTTGATCGTGGCCTTCGTGCTGGCGTAGTCGACCAGCATCGGCGACGGCTGGTAGGCCTGGATCGACGAGGTGCTGATGATCGCGGAGCCCGGGGCGAGGTGCGGCACGGCCGCCTTCGTCATCCAGAACATCGCGTAGACGTTGGTCTTGAAGGTCTCGTCGAACTGCTCGTCCGAGAGCTCGAGGAAGTCCTCGACGTGCTGCTGCTTGCCCGCGTTGTTGACGAGGATGTCGAGTCCGCCCAGGCCCTCGACGGCCTTCGCGACGGCGCCCACCGCGAAGTCGTGGTCGGTGATGTCACCGGGGATGGCGACGGCGGTGCGTCCGGCCTCCTCGATCAGCGCGACGACCTTCTTCGCGTCCGACTCCTCCTCGGGGAGGTAGACGATCGCGACGTCGGCGCCCTCGCGGGCGTAGGCGATGGCGACGGCCGCGCCGATGCCCGAGTCGCCTCCGGTGACGAGCGCCCTGCGCCCGGTCAGGCGGCCGGAGCCGCGGTAGGTCGACTCGCCGCGGTCGGCGGGGTCGTCCATCTTCGAGTCGAGGCCGGAGCCCTCCTGGTACTGGGCCTCCGTGTCGATGTCGGCGAACATCGCGGTCGGGTCTTGGAACGTGTACTGGTCGTTCTGCGGAGTCTGGTCGTTCTGCGAAGTCATGTCTCGACGCTAGGTGCGCGGGATCGGCGACCGCGCGTGCTTGACAGCCCCGATCCGCCAGGACACAGGAGGTCTTCAGGAGCCGCGGAGCCCCCCGGATCGGGGAGAATGGTGCGGTGACCCGCGACGACTCCCTGTCCTTCGACACCACGGTGCCGCTGCCCGGCTGGCAGCACGCCTATTCCGGCAAGGTGCGCGACCTCTACACCCCCGACGACGCCGACCCCGTGCTCGGCGCCGACCGCATGCTCGTCGTCGCCAGCGACCGGGTCAGCGCGTACGACGCGGTCCTCGAGCCCGGGATCCCCGGCAAGGGCGAGCTGCTGACCACGCTCTCCCTCTGGTGGTTCGCGCAGCTCTCCGACGTCCCCAACCATCTGATCCCCGGCGACATCCCCGAGGCGGTCCGCGGCCGGTCGATGCTGGTGAAGACGCTCGACATGTTCCCGATCGAGTGCGTCGTGCGCGGCTACCTCTCCGGCAGCGGCTGGAAGGAGTACCGGGAGACGGGCTCCGTCTGCGGCGTCCCGCTCCCCGAGGGCCTCCACGACGGCGACGCGCTCCCCGAGCCGATCTACACCCCCGCGTGGAAGGCCCCGCAGGGCGAGCACGACGAGAACATCACCTTCGAGCGCACGGTCGAGATCGTCGGGGAGGAGGCCGCGGAGGCGCTGCGCACCCTCTCGCTCGCCGTCTTCCGCGAGGCGTCCACCATCGCCCTGGCCCGCGGCGTGCTGCTGGCCGACACGAAGTTCGAGTTCGGGGTCGACCGCGGGACCGGAGTCGTCACCCTCGGCGACGAGGTCCTCACGAGCGACTCCTCCCGCTACTGGGACGCCGACGACTACGACGCCGGCATCCGCGGCCGCTCGTTCGACAAGCAGATCGTGCGCGACTGGCTCTCCGACAACTGGGACGGCCAGGGCCTCCCGCCGACCCTCCCGTCCGAGATCGTCGAACGCACGGCCGCGCGCTACCGCGAGCTCATCGAGCGCCTCACGCGCTGAGGCACCGGAACGACCTGTGGACGATCACCACCCTCGCGTCCGGCTGGAGGCCCGCGGCGAGGATCCGGACGAGGCGCGGCACAGCCTCGCGCGGCTCTACAACGGCGACGAGTGGCGCGCCGCCACCACCGCTGCAGACTTCAGCTACCGCTACGCCGCCATCGGCGACGGCGGGATGACCCTCCGCACCTCGCGGATGTCCGGGCGCCTCGCGGGCGGCGTGGGTGACTCGGACGATGTCGTCGTGCAGTGGATCGTGGGCGGCTCCGGCCGGATCGACGTCGGCCGCGCCTCGATCGCGATGGAGGAGAACCGTCCCGTCCTCTTCCCCGTCGGCCGGCCGTTCGCCTTCGACTACGTCGACTTCGACCAGCGCCTGGTGCACCTCGACCGGGGAGTGGTCGACCGGGTCGCCGCCGAGCGCGGCCTCGTCGGCTCCCTCGTCTTCGACTCCGAGCACCGCCCCGACGCCGCGGTGATCCGCCGGTGGCGCACGGCCGTCGCCGACTCCGCCCGCGCGCTGCGCAGCGAGCGCGTCGAGCCGCTGCTCTGGGACGAGCTCACCCGCGCCACGGCCTCCGCGCTGCTCGACCTCTACCCTCCGGAGTCCGCTCCGGTCCCGCCCGAGCTCCTCGCCCCCCGGAACGCACGGATCCGCACGGCCGTCGAGTACGTGCACGCCCACTGCAGCGAGCCGATCGGCCCCGCCGAGATGGCGGCGGCGTCGGGCCTGACCGTTCGGGGCCTGCAGTCCGCGTTCCAGCGGGTGCTCGGGATGCGCCCGATCGCCTACCTGCGCCTGGTGCGGCTCGACCGCGCCCGGGAGGAGCTCGCCGTGAGTCCGCCCCTCGGGACGACGGTCGCCGCCGTCGCCCGGCACTGGGGCTTCGGGAACGCGGGCCGCTTCAGCGCGGCCTACGCGGAGCGGTTCGGCGAGTCGCCGAGCGCCACGCTGCAGCGCTGATCAGTCGACGAGCTCGGGCGGCGGCTGCCCCTCGAGGATGCGGCTGAGGCCGTCGAGCAGCACCGCGACGGTCGCGGCCTCCGACTCGGGCACCTTCGCGACCATCGCGCGGATCTGCTCGTAGGTCGGGTCGTCGGTGCCGACGATGGCCTTCTGCGCGCGCTCCGTCAGGCAGAGGATGCGGCCGCGGCCGTCGGACGGGTCGGGAGTGCGGTTCACGTAGCCGGCGCGGGCGAGGCGGTCGACGAGGAGGGAGACGGCCGCCGTCGTGATCGACAGGGCCGCGGACAGGTCGACGGCGCGGACGATCTCGTCGCGCCGCTCCCCGACCCCGATCAGCCGCAGGGCCGCGAGATCCGTGGCGCCGATGCCCAGGCGGCGCTCCACGCGGCCGTCGTAGTCGCGCTCCGCCGTGCGCAATCGCGCGAGCAGAGCGAACAGGTCTGGCCGAGCGTCCATCGAGGTGCACCTTCCGAGCGGCAGGCGCCCCGGACGGGAACTCGCTGCCCCCATCGAACCACTTCTCCGGCGGCCGGACAGCGTGTGTCCCGAAAGCGCAGTCGGCGCCGAAACTGTTAGTCAACCGACTTAGCAATACCTAGTGTCGACGGTGCGGCACGCCTTCCGTGCGCCGCCGACGGTGAGGAGGTGCGCGCGATGGGACGACTGCTCTACGGCGCACCCGCCAGCTCGCACTCCTTCGAGGACCGCGCCCTGGCCCACCTCCAGACCGTGATCACCTCGCGGTTCCGCCGCGGCGAGGGCTTCCTCCTGACGATCGAGGACGCCGAGGGCCGCCGGTCCGAACTGTGGCTCCACCCCGGCATCCCCACCCGCTACGAGTACGACGGCACCGCCGCGATCGAGCTGAACCCGCACTGGCTGCGCGAGCTCTCGAACGCCTCGAACGGCCGCCTCGGCCTCCACCTCCTCCCCGAAACCTCGTCGCCCGACGACCTCTCCGTGAAGAAGATCCCCGCATGAGCGACCACAACGGCACACTGTTCCGGCGCGGAGGCACCGTCCGCTTCGTCCGCTGGATCTCGTCCCGCGACGGCGGCTGGGCCCCCGAGATCGTGCAGGGGCGCTACCTCGAGCGCGACGACCGCGGCTGGCTGGTCGAGATCGAGGGCACCCCGACGGTGCTCGCGAAGGACGACTGGGCCGTCTACCGCTGACCGGCTCTGCGCTCGGCGTACTGTTGAGCAGGTGCGTTCTCGTGATCGCCGCGGCATCACCTCGGCTCCCCTCCTCCTGACGACCATCGGAACGACGAGCCTCGTCTTCCTCTGCGCGTTCGAGTCGCTCGCCGTGACGACGATCATGCCGATCGTCAGCGCCGACCTCGACGGCCGCGCCCTCTACCCCCTGGCCTTCGCGGCGACGCTCGCCGCCGCCGTGGTCGGGATGGTCGCGGCCGGCTCCTCGGCCGACCGCCGCGGCCCGACGCCGTCGCTCGTGGTCGGGATCCTGCTCTTCACCCTCGGTCTCGTCGCCGCGGGTGCCGCGCAGTCGATGCCGGTCTTCGTGGCGGCCCGCCTGCTGCAGGGGCTGGGCAGCGGAGGGATCACCGTCACCCTCTACGTGCTCGTCGCGCGGGTCTACCCGAGCGAGCTGCATCCGAGGATCTTCGGCGCCTTCGCCGCGGCCTGGGTCGTGCCGTCGCTGGTGGGGCCGCTGGTGGCCGGAGTCGTCGCCGAGCTCGCGAGCTGGCACTGGGTCTTCTTCGGAGTCGTCGCCCTGGTGGCCCTCGCGAGCGCCGCGATCGCGCCGACGCTCCGCTCGCTCGAGCCGCGCGAGCGCCTCCCCTTCGATCGCCGGGCCGTCGGCCGCATCGCCCGCGCCGTGGTCGTCTCGGCCGGAGTCGTCGTGCTGAGCACGAGCGCCGACCTCGCGCCCGACCTCGCCGGGCTCCTGGCCGCGGCCGCCGTGGTGGTCGTGGTCGTGGCGGTTCGCGCGCTCCTGCCCGCGGGCACGCTGCGCGCCCGGGGCGTCCTGCCGTCGGTGATCCTCCTCCGCGCCCTCGTCGCCGCGGCGTTCTTCGGCACCGAGGTCTACCTGCCGCTGCTGCTCTCGGAGCAGTACGGCCTGCCGCCCTGGCTCTCGGGCGCCATGCTCACCGCGGGCGCCGTCTCCTGGGCTCTCGGCTCGAACCTCCAGGGACGCCCGGGCACCCGCCTCAGCCACGGCGGAGCGATGCGGCTCGGCTCGTCGCTCGTGCTCGCCGGCATCGGAGTCGTGCTGCTCGTCACGGTGCTCGCCCTCAGCCCGATCGTCGCGGGCGTGGGCTGGTTCCTGGCCGGCGGCGGCATGGGCACGATGTTCCCGCGGATGGGGACGATGACGCTCGCGCTCTCCGCTCCGGGCCGGGAGGGCTTCAACAGCTCGGCCCTGCAGATCGCCGACTCGACCGGCGCCTCGGTCTCCCTCGCGCTGACGGGCCTCCTCGCGGCGGCGGTCACCGGCCTGATCGGGGCCGGGACCGGGGTCTTCGCCGCGACCTTCTCGTACGCCGCGCTGATCGCGATCGTCGCGGTCGGTCTGGCCGGCCGGCTCGACGGGCTCCTGCGCCGCGAGGGAAGCCGGGAGCCCGCCGAGCAGGCTCAGCTGTAGAGCGACTCCGGCACGTCGAGGCCGTAGATCGCGCGGCCGGACGACCAGATCACCGAGCAGGCGGCCCGGAGCAGATCTGTCGCGTCGTCGCCGGCGTCCACGATCACCACGGAGTCGCCGTCGAGGCGGACCTTGGCGCCGCGGACGGCGTGCGTGCCGTTCCGCGAGACCGTCGTCGCCGGGTAGGGCAGGTGCAGCTCGCGCAGGTCGCCGAGGATGTACGTCGGCCGGAGCTTCGGCTCCGCGGCGAGGAGCTGCTTGGCCCGGTCGATCCCGGTGAGCACGTGGGCGCTCTCCATGTCGGCGCCGTTCGCGCCGGCGATGTCGGTGTCGAGCCGGTCGCCGAGGAACAGCGGGTTCGTCGAGCCGAAGCGCGCGGTCGCCGCGTCGAAGATGGCCCGCTCGGGCTTGCCCGCGACGACCGGGAGCCGACCGACCGCGGTGTGCACGGCCGAGACGAGGGTCCCGTTGCCCGGGGCGATGCCGCGGGCGACGGGGATCGTCCAGTCGGTGTTCGTCGCGACCCACGGGATCCCCGTGTGGAGCGCGAACGAGGCCTCGGCCAGCTGCTCCCAGCCGACCGTGGGCGCGAAGCCCTGGATGACCGCCGCCGGCGAGTCCTCCGCGCTGCGCGTCACGGTGAACCCGGCGCGCTCGACCTCGGAGGTGAGGCCCTCCGCCCCGACGACGAGGATCGTCGAGCCGGCCGGCACCAGGTCGGCGAGCAGCACGACCGCTGCCTGCGGGGAGGTGACGACGTCCTCGGGCCGGACGCTCAGCCCCAGCTCGGAGAGGTGCCCGGCGACGGAGGCGTCCGTGCGGGAGGCGTTGTTGGTGATGTAGCCGACCCGCAGCGTCTCGGCCGCTCGGTTGAGGCTCTCGACCGCGAAGGGGATCGCGTCGGCACCCTTGTAGACGACCCCGTCGAGGTCGGCCAGGACGGAGTCGCGGCCGTCGAGCGGAGTGGGCTCAGTCCTGCTGCTGCGGAACATCGGCGTCCTCCTCGGTGGTGTCGGCGGATTCGACCGAATCGTCGGCGGTCGGGTCAGCCGAGTCGAGAGCCTCATCCGGGTCCGTCTCGGCGAGATCGTCGGACTCGACGGACTCGTCTGCGAAGGTCGGCTCGTCCGTGTCGACGAGGTCGGCCTCGGCGTCAGCGCTCGCATCGGCGTCGTCCGCGTCCGCGTCCGCGTCGTCGTCGTCGTCGATCTCCTCGGACACAGTCCGGTGGACCTCGTCCTCGTCCGCGTCGTCGACGGCGGTCGGGCCGTCCTCGTCGTCCAGGTAGTCGTCCGCGTCGTCGACCGCGGTCCCTTCTTCGGCGCGATCGGGAGCGGACGCGGCGTCGGCCGACGCGTGCTCCTCCTCGATCACCTCGATCGTCTCGTCGTCACCGCCGCCCTCGGCCGCGAAGACGGCCTGCGCCGCGATGTCGGCGCGACGCTGCCACTCGGCCGCCTCCTCGGAGCGGCCGACCTCCTCGAGGACGAGCGAGTAGGCGGCGAAGAGATCCGGGCTGTACGAGAACGCGCGGTCCGGGTCCAGCTGCGGGATCTCGAGCTCCATGAGAGCGAGCTCCGCCTGGCCGAGGTCGAGGCGGGCGCCGGACATGGCGATGGCCAGCGACACTTGCGCGCCGGGACTCAGCGTGGTGCGGTCGATCGACCGTCCCAGCTCGAGCGCCTTGTCGGGTCGGCCGACGCCGCGCTCGGAGTCGACCATCAGCGGCACCTGCTCGTCCGAGCCGGAGATCCGACGGAAGGTCCGCAGCTCGCGCAGCGCCAGGGCGAAGTCGCCCGTCGCGTACGCCGAGATGGCCAGCGACTCGCGGACAACGGCGATCCGTCCCGCGCGGCGTGCCGCCGAGAGCACGTGGCGGTGCGCCAGCTCGGGGTCCTCCTCGAGGAGGCGGCCGGCCATCACCAGGTGACGGGCGACCCATTCGGCGTTGTCCTTCGAGAGCGTGCGCAGCTCGTTGCGGGCGACCTTGTCGAGGTCCTTGGCCTGCACGTCGTCCGGAAGGTCCGGGTCGTCGTGGCGCGGACGCACCGACTGGAGGGAGCGCCGCTCGCGCTCCTCCTCGGTGAGCTCCGGCTCCTCGCGGGGGCCGCCGCGTCCGCCGCCGAAGCCCTCGCGTCCGCGTCCGCCGCCCTGGCGGTCTCCGCCGCCCCGACGATCGTCCGACCACGGCCTGCTTCCCCCATCGCGCGATCCACCGCGGAACGGCGGACGCGAGTCCCCGTCACGCTGCGGACGGGAGTCGCCACCACCACGGTAGGAAGGGCGGGAGTCACCATCACGCTGCGGACGCGAATCTCCACCGCCACGGTAAGGAGGACGGGAGTCCCCGTCACGCTGGGGACGCGACTCGCCACCGCGATAGGGAGGCCGAGAGTCACCGTCCCGCTGCGGACGAGAGTCGCCGCCACCGCGGTACGGAGGACGCGAGTCACCATCACGCTGCGGACGCGAGTCCCCGCCACCGCGATAAGGAGAACGAGACTCACCATCGCGCTGTGGACGGGAATCCCCACCACCACGGTAAGGAGGACGAGAGTCACCGTCTCGCTGCGGACGAGAGTCGCCACCGCGGTAAGGAGGACGAGAGTCCCCATCGCGCTGCGGACGGGAATCCCCACCACCACGGTAAGGAGGACGAGAGTCACCATCACGCTGCGGACGCGAATCCCCACCACCACGGTAAGGAGGACGAGAGTCCCCGTCGCGCTGCGGACGGGAATCGCCACCACCGCGGTAAGGAGGACGCGAGTCACCATCACGCTGCGGACGCGAATCCCCACCGCCACGGTAAGGAGGACGGGAGTCCCCATCACGCTGCGGACGAGAGTCCCCACCACCACGGTACGGAGGACGAGAGTCCCCGTCGCGCTGCGGACGGGAATCGCCACCACCGCGGTACGGAGGACGCGAGTCACCATCACGCTGCGGACGGGAGTCGCCACCGCCACGATAGGGAGGACGAGCATCACCGTCGCGGCGGGGGCGGGAGTCGCCCGAGCCGCCGCGATCGTTCGAGGAGCGGCCGGGGCCGCCGGCGCGAGGCGGCCGCTCGTCACGACGTCCGGAGTCCCGGTCGTTGCGGTCGGATCCTGAGTCGTCCATGCGTTCCTCGCCTGTCGTGGTGATGCTCTGTGGAGTTGACCCGCCCGAGGGCGGGGAGGACGGCCGCAGCCGTCGCACCACCCTAACCCGCACCGCGCTCCAGTGAGCAGCGGGGATCCGAGGTGGTGGTTAAACAGCGATGGCCACCCATTTCTGGGTGGCCATCGTGAATGGTGTCCGGCGGTGTCCTACTCTCCCACAGGGTCCCCCCTGCAGTACCATCGGCGCTGAGAGTCTTAGCTTCCGGGTTCGGAATGTGACCGGGCGTTTCCCTCTCGCTATGGCCGCCGTAACCCTGGCGACACACGCACCCGAGGGCACATGGTCAAATCTGGGTTACACGCCGTGCGTGTATTCAATTGTTCCGCTCCTCCCGAAGGAGGATGCGGGGTGCCCGTCTTCTGGGAACCACAAAGTGGACGCAAGCAATCTCTGACCACTCCTACCAGCCTTTACAACGGTATGAGTGTAGTGATTATCAAGTTATCGGCTTATTAGTACCGGTCAGCTCCGACAGTCTTTAGTCCTGTCTTCCACATCCGGCCTATCAACCCAGTCGTCTGGCTGGGAGCCTCTCCCCCGAAGGGATGGAAATCTCATCTCGAAGCCGGCTTCCCGCTTAGATGCTTTCAGCGGTTATCCGTTCCGAACGTAGCTAATCAGCGGTGCTCCTGGCGGAACAACTGACACACCAGAGGTTCGTCCATCCCGGTCCTCTCGTACTAGGGATAGATCTTCTCAAATTTCCTCCGCGCGCAGCGGATAGGGACCGAACTGTCTCACGACGTTCTAAACCCAGCTCGCGTACCGCTTTAATGGGCGAACAGCCCAACCCTTGGGACCTACTCC
>NZ_PSUE01000022.1:0-60647 GCF_002931645.1 Rathayibacter sp. AY2B5
GCTTCCGGGAGGGTCGGGGCGGGGGGTTCCGAGTGTATCGACGCGGGCCGGGCGCCCGGTGGGAGCGCGCACCGCGTCGGCTCGGAACACGCCGAGCGCCCAGCGGGGGAACGGGCGCCCGGCGGGGGTCAGTGCGCGAGCAGCTCGCGCACCCGCGGGATGACCTGCGTGCCGTAGAGCTCGATGTTGCGCATGATCGCCGGGTGCGGCAGCGTCCCGGCGCTGTACTTGAGGTCGAAGCGGTCGATGCCCAGGGCCTCGACCGTTCGCGCGATCTTCCGGGCGACCGTCTCGGGCGAGCCGAGGTGGATGGCGCCGTCGGGGCCGGCCTCCTCCTCGAAGCGCTCGCGGGTCATCGGGGACCAGCCGCGCTCGCGGCCGATGGCGTCCATCATCGCCTTGTGGTGCGGGAAGTACAGCTCGCGCGCCTCCTCGTCGGTGTCGGCGACGAAGCCGGGCGAGTGCACGGCGACCGGGAGGCGGGGCTGCTCGAGCTGGTCGAGCGCGCGGCCGAAGAGGTCGACGTAGGGGCGGAAGCGGGCCGGCGAGCCGCCGATGATCGCCAGGACGAGCGGGAAGCCGTACCGGGCGGCGCGGACGACCGACTCGGGGCTGCCGCCGACGCCGATCCAGGTGCGGAGGGTGCCGTTGTCGAGGGTCGGGTAGACGCTCTGCTCGGTGAGCGCGGGGCGGGTCGTGCCCTGCCAGGTGACCGGGCCGCCCTGGATCAGGGCGTGGAAGAGGTCGAGCTTCTCCTCGAAGAGGACCTCGTACTGCGCGAGGTCGTAGCCGAAGAGCGGGAAGGACTCGGTGAAGGAGCCGCGGCCGAGGATGACCTCGGCCCGGCCGCCGGAGAGTCCGTCGAGGGTGGCGAAGCGCTGGTAGACGCGCACCGGGTCGTCCGAGGAGAGGACCGTCACGGCGGAGCCGAGGTGGATGCGCTCGGTGCGGGCCGCGATGGCGGCGAGCACGACGTCCGGTGCGCTCACGGCGAAGTCGGCGCGGTGGTGCTCGCCGATCCCGAAGAAGTCGATGCCGACCCGGTCGGCCAGGACTCCCTCCTCGACCACGTCGCGGAGGACCTGGCCGTGCGGCAGCGGGGCGCCGTCGGGGCCGGCGGTGACGTCGCCGAACGTGTCGACGCCGAACTTGACTTCATGCATACTCATGGACTTCTGCAACCTCCGGGGGTCGACGGCTATTCCTGCGGGCGGGGTCCGACGTCCCCGGGCAGGAGCGCGTCGGACGAGACGATCCCCGCCTCGAGCGCCGGCTCGCGGTAGGCGCGCCCGAGCGAGGCGACGGTGTCGTGCGCGTTCAGGCCGCTCGGGTTCGGCAGCACCCAGAGCGGCGAGCCCGCCACGTCCTCCTCCTGCCTGCCCTGCACCGCCCTGCGGCGTCCGAACGCGATCCGGTAGGCGGTGATGCCGACGACCGCGACGGCCCGGGGCCGCACCCGCTCCACGGTGGCGACCAGCCGCTGAGCGCCCTCGCGCAGCTCCTCCGCGGTCAGCTCGTCGGCGCGGGCGGTCGCCCGGGAGGCGAGATTGGTGATGCCGACGCCGCGGGAGACGAGCTCCGCGCGGTCCGCGGCGCCCATCCCCTCGGACACGCGCGGCGCGCGCTCGAGGATCCCGGCCGCGACGAGCGCCGGGTAGAAGCGGTTGCCGGGGTGGGCGAAGTGCGCGCCGGTGGCGGCGGTCCACAGTCCCGGGTTGATGCCGACGAAGAGGAGCCGGACGTCGTCGCCCAGCAGGTCCTCGACGGTGCGGTCCTGGAACGCTGCGAGCTCGGCGCGGGTGAACGGCATGCGACCATCCTGCCGCGGCGCAAGGCCTCTCGGCACGGGGTCGCCGGTGCCAGCATGGAGGCATGACGAACGCATCCCAGGACCACCCGATCCAGCACGGCAGCGACGACGCGCAGCTCGACGAGAAGCTTCGCGGCGTGCTGCTGCAGGTCGCCGGCGACGCCGAGCTGCGACCGGAGGAGGACGTCGAGACCCTGCTGCGCCAGCGCCTGCGCGACACGCGGATCTCGATCTCGGACGAGGCGATCCCGGGGCTCGCCAAGCGCATCCCCGGACTCATGCAGCGCGGGGGCGGCGACGTGAACCCCGGGGCGCACTAGCCCCGGGGGACGGGCGCGGGCCGAGCGGCCGCTCGGGCCGCGCCGGCTCGCGCTACTCGGGGACCGCCGGGCCCTTGCGGTGGTGGTCGAACACCAGGCTCGTGCGCGTCGAGGCCACCGCCGGATTCGCCGAGAGGTTCGAGACCACGAAGTCCCGCACGTCGCTGGAGTCGCGGACCGCGACGTGGATGATGAAGTCCTCCGAGCCGCCGAGGAAGAACACCTGCACCACCTCGGGCAGCGCGCGGATCTCCTCCGCGAAGCGCGTGATCGCCTGGCGCTGGCCGACGCGGATGCTGACGCTGATCAGCGCCTGCAGGGTCAGGCCGAGCGCCGCCGGGTCGAGCTCGGCGGTGAAGCCGGTGATGACGCCGCGCTCGACGAGGCCCCGGACGCGTGCGACGCAGGTCGACGGGGCGATGCCGGCGCGCTCGGCGAGCCGGCTGTTGGGCGTCCGCGCGTCGGCGCGGAGGAGGCGCACCAGGGTCCGATCGACCGGATCCAGGTCGTCGAGGTCGTGCAGATCCTTCGGTGGCATGCGCCCGCTCCCTCACTCCGCCGACGAACCTTCGGCCCGTGCGGTGACTTCCGACCGATCCTGCGGAGTTCCTCCGCTCCGGGCACGATCTTCGCACGATGGGGGCAGAGCCGGTGCAGGATCGGCGCCCACCGCCCGCCCCGCGGGCCGCAGCGAAGGAGCCGCCGTGCGCGTCGGGATCCCCACCGAGATCAAGAACAACGAGAACCGGGTCGCCGCCACTCCGGCCGGCGTCCACGAGCTGGTGCGCCGCGGCCACGAGGTCCTCGTCGAGGCCGGCGCGGGCCTGGGCTCGCGCGTGTCGGACGACGACTTCCGCCGCGCCGGCGCCCTCGTCGTCGACGGGCCCGACGAGGTCTGGGGCGAGTCCGAGCTGGTCCTCAAGGTCAAGGAGCCGATCGAGGCCGAGTACCCGCGGATGCGCCGCGACCAGGTGCTCTTCACCTACCTCCACCTCGCCGCCTCCCGCCCGTGCACCGATGCGCTGCTCGCGGCGGGGACGACCTCCATCGCCTACGAGACGGTCCAGCTGGACGACCGGCGGCTGCCGCTGCTCTCGCCGATGAGCGAGGTCGCCGGGCGCCTGTCGATCACGGTCGGCGCCTACCACCTCATGAGTGCCGTCGGCGGACGGGGCACGCTGCTCGGCGGGATCCCCGGCACTCCGAAGGCGAGGGTCGTCGTGATCGGCGGCGGCACGGCCGGCGAGCACGCCGCGGCGAACGCCCTCGGCATGGGGGCCGACGTCACGATCGTCGACCTCTCGCTCCCCCGCCTCGCGCAGCTCGAGAACCGCTTCCAGGGCGCGATCCAGACCCGCGCCTCCTCGGCCTACGAGATCGCCGCGCAGCTGGCCGACGCCGACCTCGTGATCGGATCCGTCCTCATCCCGGGCGCCAAGGCGCCCAAGCTGGTGACCGACGAGATGGTCGCCACGATGAAGCCGGGCTCGGTGCTGGTCGACATCGCGATCGACCAGGGCGGCTGCTTCGAGGGCTCGCGTCCGACCACGCACGACGACCCGGTGTTCCCCGTGCACCGGAGCGTCTACTACTGCGTCGCGAACATGCCCGGCGCCGTTCCCGAGACCTCGACCCGCGCGCTCACCAACGCGACGCTCCCCTACGCGCTCGCGCTGGCCGACCGCGGGTGGCGGGCCGCCCTGGCCGCCGACCCGGCGCTCGCCCGCGGCCTGAGCACCCACGACGGCCGGGTGACGAACACCGCCGTCGCCGCGGCCTTCGACCTCCCGGCCGTGCCGGTGGAGTCGCTGCTGCTCTAGGCGCCCGCGGACGCGAGGCCGAGCCCCCCGAGGATCTCGGCGATCTCCTCCTCCGGAGCGCCGCCCACGTCGACCGTGACGTGGAGCTCGTCGTCGCCGAGGGGCTCGAGCGCCTCGAACTGCGAGTCGAGCAGCGTGGTCGGCATGAAGTGGCCGACCCGCGAGGCGAGCCGCCCGGCGATACGGTCCCTCGATCCCGCGAGGTGCGCGAAGACGAGGTCGTCGCGGCGCAGGACGTCGCGGTAGCGGCGGCGCAGGGCCGAGCAGGTCACGACGACCGAGCCGCCCGCGGCGATCCGCTGGTCCACCACGCGGGCGATCTCGGCAAGCCAGGGCGCCCGGTCCTCGTCGGTCAGCGGGATGCCGGCGTGCATCTTGTCGACGTTCGCCTGCCGGTGCAGGTCGTCCCCCTCGAGGAACTCCCAGCCGAGTCGGCGCGCCAGGAGCGACGCGACGGTCGACTTGCCGCTGCCGGAGACGCCCATGACGACGACGGCGCGGACGGGGACGGTGGGAAGAGCGGTCATCAGATACCTCCTACGAAGAGACCGATCAGGAGGACCCCGGCGAGCCCGGTCACCGAGACCAGGCACTCCATCACGGTCCAGGTCTTGAGCGTCTGGCCGATGCTGAGCCCGAGGTACTCCTTCACCAGCCAGAACCCGGCGTCGTTGACGTGCGACAGGAACACCGAGCCGGCGCCGATCGCGAGCACCATGAGGGCGACCATCGGCCCGTCCATGGTCTCGGTCAGCGGCTGGAGGATCCCTGCGGCAGTCACGGTGGCGATGGTCGCGGAGCCGGTGGCGACGCGGATCACGACGGCTACGAGCCAGGCGAGCAGCAGCGCCGAGGCGCCGCTCCCCTCCGCGAGCTGGGCGACCACCCCGCCGATCCCGGTGTCGACGAGGACCTGCTTGAAACCGCCGCCCGCGCCGACGATGAGCAGGATGCCCGCGATCGGCGGCAGCGAGCTCGAGAGCGAGGCCTGCAGCTCGGTGCGGTTCATCCGGCCGCCGCGGCCGAGCAGGACCAGACCGGCCAGGAGCGCGATCCCCAGCGCGATGGTCGGCGTGCCGAGGAAGTCGAGGGCCCCCTTCCAGGCGTCCGTGGAGCCCGGGGCCGCGATGTCGGCGATCGCCTTGCCCAGCATCAGCACGACCGGCAGCAGGATGCTCGCGACGGCGGCGACGAAGCCCGGGCGGTGCTCGCGCGTCTCGCCCGCGCCCTCGCCGAAGAGCGGCGGCGTCTCCACCGGCGCCCAGCGGGCGGCGACCCGGCCGAAGAGCGGGCCGGCGACGACGACGGTGGGGATCGCGACCAGGACGCCGAACGCGAGGGTCACGCCGAGGTTCGCGCCGAGCGCGTCGATCGCGACCAGCGGTCCGGGGTGGGGCGGGACGAGGCCGTGCATCACCGAGAGGCCGGCGAGCGTCGGGATCGCCACCTTCATCAGCGGCAGACCGCTCCGGCGGGCGACAAGGATCACGACCGGGATCAGCAGCACGAGCCCGACCTCGAAGAACATCGGCAGCCCGATCAGCGCGCCGACGAAGCCCATCATCCAGGGCAGCGCGCGAGTGCTCGAGCGGGCGATGAGGGTGTCCACGATGCGGTCCGCGCCGCCCGAGTCGGCGAGGAGCTTGCCGTACATCGCGCCGAGGCCGATGAGGATGCCGACGCCGCCCATGGTGTTGCCGAACCCCAGCGCGAAGCTGGCGACCGCGTCCGCCGCCGCCAGCCCCGCGATCAGGCCCGTCGTCAGCGCTCCGATCAGCAGGGAGACGAAGGGGTGCAGCTTCAGCCAGGTGATCAGCACGACGATCACGGCGATGCCGACGACGGCGGCGAGGATCAGCTGCCCCTGCCCGGCGGTGGTGGCGGGGGCGTCCCCGGCGGCGGCGCGGAGGGCGGGGAGGAGGGTCGGTGTCATGAGCGTCCTTGGTCGAGCCGACGGCCAGCGGCCGGCTTTTGTCCGACATAACCTGCGTGTGTCCCGATCATGCCCGAAGATCGGCCGGGGCGCGACTCCGGCGATGGCAGGATGACCGCATGCCCGCGCCGACGCCCTCGCTGCACCACTCGGTGCTGGACGAGCTCGGCTCGCAGATCGTGCGCGGCGAGCTCGCGCCGGGCACCACCTTCAGCGCCGACGAGCGTGCGGAGCGGCGCGGGGTCTCCCGCTCGGTGATGCGGGAGGCGGTGCGCGTCCTCGAGACGCTCGGGCTCGTGACGTCCCGCCGCCGCGCGGGGACGCGGGTCCAGCCTCCGGAGTGCTGGAACGCCCTGGACACGCGGGTCGTCGCGTGGGGACTGGACGGCCCGGACCGGCGGCGCCAGCTGCACCAGCTCAGCGAGCTCCGACTCGGGGTGGAGCCGCTCGCCGCCCGGCTCGCCGCGGCGAACGCGACCGAGGAGCAGCGGCGGGCGCTCACGGAGGCGGGCGACGCCCTCTCCACCCACTCCCGTGCAGCCGACCAGTCCGCCTACCTCGCCGCCGACACCGCCTTCCACCGCTCCCTCCTGGCCGCGTCCGGCAACCTGATGCTCGCGCAGCTGGGCGATCTGGTCGCCGAGGTCCTCGCCGGCCGCACCCGCAACGCGCTCATGCCGCGCGAGGCCGACTCCACCGCGGTGCGGCTGCACCGGGCGGTGGCCGCCGCCGTCGCCTCGGGCGACGCGGACGCTGCAGAGGCCGCGATGCGGGCGATCGTCGAGGAGTCGGACCGGGCGGTCCAGGAGAGCTGACGGGGTTGCACGCCCGCAGCGCCGCGCGCACAGTGGAGCGCATGGTCGAGGGATACACGTCCGCGCAGGTGCGGGCCGCCGAGGCTCCGCACCTGGCCCGGCGGGAGCCGCTGATGCAGCGCGCCGCCGACGGCCTCGCCCGCGAGCTGCGCCTCGTGCTCGCCGGGCGCTCCGACCGCTCCCGTCCGGGCTCGGTGCTCGTCCTGGTCGGTCCGGGCGACAACGGCGGTGACGCGCTCTACGCGGCCGCCGAGCTCTCCTCCTCCGGAACCGACGTCGTCCTCGTCCTCACGGCCGAGCGCGTGCACCACCGGGGCCTCGCCGTGGCGCTCGACGAGGGCTGCGGGCAGGTGCCGGCCGACGACGCGCCCGGCCTCGCCGCGGCGGTGGCGCGGGCGGATGTCCTGGTCGACGGGATCCTCGGCATCGGAGCGACGGAGCCCGCGCTGCGGGGGCGGCCGCGCGTCGTCGTCGAGGCGGTGCTCGACGCGCTGGAGCGGCGGGCCGAGCGCCCGGTGGTCGTCGCGGTCGACCCGCCGAGCGGCGTCCATCCCGACGACGGGTCGGTCCCCGATCCCACCGTGCTGCGCGCCGATGTGACGGTCGCCTTCGGCGCGATCAAGGCCGGTCTGCTGCTGCCTCCGGGCGACTCCTACGCGGGCCGTCTGCGCCTGGTCGACATCGGCCTCGGCCCGGACCTGGCCGGAGTGGAGCCCGCGGTCCGCGAGTGAGTGAGCGGCTCAGGAGGGAGCGAGGAGGTGCGCCTTCTCGGGGTGCTGCTCGAACCACTGCCCGACGTACCAGCACATCGGTACGACGCTCCGCCCGCCGGCGGCCTCGATGTCGTCGACGGCGAAGGAGACCAGCTCCCCTGCGAGCCCGCGGCCGCGGAAGGGCGGGGTCGTGAAGGAGCGGACGAGGGAGACGCTGCCGGGCGCCTCGCGGTAGTCGAGGACGCCCACCAGGGCGCCGTCGAGGTGGAGCTCGTAGCGCGACGCGTCGTCCGCCCGGCGGAAGTCCTTGGCCATGCATCCAGAGTAGGACGGCCCGGACGGATCAGGTCTCGTCGCCGAGCATCTCGCCGTCGGCGTAGAGCCAGCGACCGTCCTCGCGCAGGAAGCGGCTGCGCTCGTGCACGAGGCCGGGGCCGGCGGGCGAGCGGTAGGAGGCGCGGAACTCGACCAGGCCCTCCTCGTCGCCCTCCCCGCCGAACGAGGTGTCGACGATCTGGAGCCGGCGCCACTGGAGGTCGGGATCGAGGTCGATGCGGCGCGGCCGGGTCGAGGGGTGCCAGCTCGCGAGCAGGTAGGGGGCGCTGCCGAGGACGTTCGCGCTGTAGCGGCTGCGCATCAGGCGCTCCGCCGTCGGCGAGGGCTCCTCGCCGAGGTGGGCGGGGCGGCAGCAGTCGGCGTAGTGGCGGCGGCTTCCGCAGGGGCAGGAGTCGGCGGGATGCATCCGGCCAGTGTGGCAGGCGATGCGGCGCCCCCGGTCCGGCGCGGCTCCGGCGAGCGCCGCGACTCCCTGGGCCGTCCAGGTGTGCATCCCCTCCACATCCGCTCCGCCGCCTTGAGGGTGCCGCCGGATCCCGGCAACGTGGCCCCCTCATCGACCACGGACGGAAGGAACGACCCGATGCTCACGCTCACCGACAACGCCAGCACCGTCGTCAAGACCATCACCGGGCAGACCGAGACCCCTGTCGAGGGAGGCCTGCGCATCAGCGGCACCGATCTCGACGCCCGCAACTTCGCTGTCGCGGTCGCCGCGGCCCCCGAGACGACGGACGCCGTCGTGGAGCAGGACGGAGCGCGCGTGTTCCTCGACGTCGCCGCCTCCGTCGCTCTCGGCGACAAGGTCCTCGACGCGCAGGTGGACGAGGGCGGCTCCGTCAGCTTCGGGATCGCTCCGCAGGGCTGACCCCGTCGACCCGGAGGCCGCCCCCACCGCAGTGCGGGAGGGCGGCCTCCGTCGTCCCCGGGATCAGGAGAGGACGTCGCGAGTGGTGAAGCGGCCGATCGCGAGCGACCCGAACACGGCGACGTAGGCGAGCTGGAGCAGCGCGTTCTCGCCGAAGGAGCTCCACGCGATCGGGTCGCGCAGGAGGTCGGCGAAGTCGAACCACCGGTCGGTCAGCAGGAACGGGTGGAGGGCGTCCAGCTGCGAGAGCGAGCCGACGATCTGCGCCGCGATGGAGACGACGACGGTGGCCGCCATGGCGCCGACCGGCACATCGGTCAGCGTCGAGATGAAGAGGCCGATCGCCGAGAGCCCGACCAGCGAGAGCGCCGCGTACACGGCGATCGCCAGGGCCCGGCCGATCGCGTCGCCGAGCGGGACGGTGCTGCCGGAGAGGAGCGTCACCGGTCCCGCCGGGAAGAGCGCCAGGCCGATCAGGATCCCGACCACCATGACGGTGAGTGCTGCGGCGAGGCAGAAGGCGAGGGAGGCGGCGAACTTCACCGCGAGCAGTCGCACGCGGCCGACGGGGCTGACCAGCAGGTAGCGCAGCGTCCCGAGCGAGGCCTCGCCCGCGATCGCGTCGCCGGCGACGACCCCGACCGTGAGCGGGAGGAACAGCGGGACGGCGACCGTGATGGCCGCGAAGCCGGTGAAGAGTCCGTTGCCGGCGATCGCGCCCACGAAGGAGGGCCCGCCTCCGTCGCCGCCCGAGAGCCGCACCGCGACGGCGAGCAGGATCGGGATGGCGGCCAGGGCCGCGAGCAGCGCCCAGGTGCGGCGCCGACGGAAGAGCAGGGCGAGCTCGGAGGCGAGCAGGGACCCGATCCCCGCGCGGCGGACGGTCGCGTCAGCGCTCGACATCGAAGCCCTCCCCGGTCAGCTCGACGAAGCGCTCCTCGAGCGAGGGGCGGCGGACGGCGAACCCGCGGACGCGGACGTCGGCCCGCACGAGGTCGGCGACCAGCGTCTCGGCCGCGAGCCCGGGCGGCAGAGCGGCGACGACCAGCGGCGGATCGGCGGGGTGCGGGCCCGGCGCGGTGCGCGGCTCCAGACCCCGGGTGTGCAGAGCCACGATCGCGCGCTCGCGGTCGGGCGTCAGCAGCTCGACCGAGGCGGCGTCCCCGCGCAGCTCGTCCAGCCCGCCCTGGGCGACGAGGCGCCCGGTGCGCATGACGGCGGCGTGGGTGCAGAGCTGCTCGATCTCGGCCAGGAGGTGGCTGGAGACGAGGACGGTCGTGCCGTCCTGGTTCAGTCCGCGCACGAGAGCGCGGACCTCGCGGGTGCCCTGCGGGTCGAGGCCGTTCGTGGGCTCGTCCAGCACGATCAGGTCGCGCGGCGAGAGGAGGGCGACCGCGATGCCGAGCCGCTGCTTCATGCCCAGGGAGTAGGAGCCGACCTTCTTGCGCGCCGCGGCCGAGAGGCCGACGCGGGCGAGGGCCTCCTTCGCACGGGTGTCGCGGGTGCGGGACGAGGTGCCCGCCTCCGCGGCGTCGAAGCGCCGGAGGTTGGCCGCTCCGGAGAGGAACGGGTAGAAGCCCGGCCCCTCGACCAGCGCCCCCACCCGGGGCAGGACCTCGGCCGCGCGCCGGGGCATGGCCTGCCCGAGGACGGTGATGCTGCCCGCGGTCGGCGCGGCGAGGGCGAGCAGCATCCGGATCGTCGTGGTCTTGCCCGAGCCGTTCGGGCCGAGGAAGCCGAAGACGGCGCCGCGGGGAACGGCGAGGTCGAGACCGGAGACCGCCTCCTGGCGCCCGAAGCGCTTGGTGAGGCCCCGCGTCTCGACTGCGAGCTCGCCCGCCGTCACCGAGCGGAGGCCGCGTCGCGGAGCGCCTCGGCCGGGACCGCGCCGACGAGGACGCGTCCGTCGTCGGTGACGAGGACGGTCAGCAGGGCGGAGGAGAGGATGCGGCCGCCGTCGACCGGCGTGGTGACCGCGTCGAGCGAGGAGAGCGCGTCGGCGTCACCGGCGGGCAGCTCGACGACGCTCGTCCAGCCGGAGCCCGTGGTGACGACGTCGGAGTGCTCGGCCGTGCCCGCGGCGGGCGCGTCGGAGGCGTCCGCCTCGTCGTCGACCGGAGCGGCCTGCTCCGTCACCTCGGCGCCGGCCGGGGGCGTGAAGGAGAAGAGGGACGCGTCGGGCGTCGCGAAGTCGATGCTCGTGTACGCGACGCTGAACGCGGGCGCGGTGCCCCCGCGGGCCGTCACCGCCACTCCGAGCGGGAGGCCCGTCTCGCCGTCGACCGAGACGGTCACGGAGCCCACGAGGGTGCCGCCGTCGCGGGGCGTGAGCACGAGCTCGTACGCGTCGCGCCCGGCGACGCTGACGTCCGAGCCGACCGCGACCGTGGTCGTCGGGTCGATCGCGGCGAGCAGCCGCTCGGCGGCGGACGACGGCGTCACGACCTGATCGCCCGGCGAGGCCTCGGGGGCTCCGCCCGCGGGAGGCACGAGGTGGGTGGCGGTGTTCGCGCTCGAGTCGTAGATCCAGACGCCGTCGGTCGTCGAGGCGACGACGTCGCGCTCGGCCAGCCGGTCGAGCACCTGGAGGCGCGCGCCCTTCTCGGCGTCGACGTACACGCGCGCCTGGTGCGAGCCCGTGGCGAGCTCGACGAGGGAGTCGGCGGGGTCGGCGGACGCCGAGCCGGCCGAGCCGCCGAGCGCCGAGAGGTCGGGCAGGCCGAGGTCCGAGGTCTGCCGGATCTCGCCGGAGAACGCCGTGGTGTCGCTCTCGGCGACGAAGGCGAGGAGGTCGGCGGCGGACTTCTCGGGGAGGTCTCCCGCGGCGCTCGCCGAGAGGGGGAGGGCGACGGCCGCGGCGACGACGACCGCGGGGACGACGGCGACGGGCGTCCAGCGCTTCCAGTCAATGCTCATGCCGGGAACGCTACGCCTCGAACCTCCGCGGCGGGCCCGGAACGTGCCGGTCCACAGCCTTCCGGAAGGGGGTGCGGTCGGAGACCGCGGCCGGGATGATCAGGGCATGGACCTCCCGTTCGCGCTCCCCCTCGCCCCGATGCTCGCCAAGGCCGTTCCGGCGGTGCCGGAGCAGACCGCCGTCGCGGGCGGATACTCCTACGAGCCGAAGTGGGACGGGTTCCGCGCGATCGTCTCGGTCTCCGGCGGGGAGTGCGAGATCGGGAGCCGCGGCTCCAAGCCGCTGACCCGGTACTTCCCCGAGCTCGTCGAGGCCTTCCTCCGGCTGCTCCCCGACGGCTGCGTGGTCGACGGCGAGATCGTCCTGGCGACCGGCGAGCCGGGAGCGCAGCGGCTCGACTGGGACCTGCTCTCGCAGCGCATCCATCCGGCCGCGAGCCGCGTGAGGATGCTGGCGGAGACCACCCCGGCGATGCTCGTCGCCTTCGACCTGCTCGCCGTGGACGGGCGCAGCATGCTCGAGGAGCCGTACTCGGCGCGGCGGGAGGCGCTCGCCGCGGTGATGGCCGGCGTCCCGCATCCGCTGCACCTCGGCCGCGCCACCGACGACGAGGCCCTGGCGCGCGACTGGCTGGAGCGCTTCGAGGGCGCAGGACTGGACGGCGTCGTGGCGAAGCCCCTGGCCGCGCCCTACTCCCCCGGGAAGCGCGCCGTACTCAAGGTCAAGCACCACCGCACGGCCGACGTGATCGCGATCGGGTACCGCGAGCACGCCTCCAAGCCGGGCGTGGGCTCGATCCTGCTCGGCCTGCACGGCGACGACGGAGAGGTCCGCCAGGTCGGCGGGGCCTCGGCCTTCAGCGACGAGCGTCGCGTGCAGCTGCTGGAGGAGCTCGCACCCGCGGTCGAGCGCGACGAGGGGGGAGCGCCGGTGCGCGGCGAGGGCGAGCGGAGCCGGTTCTCGAGCGGCCGCGACACCTCCTTCGTGCGTCTGCGTCCCGAGCTCGTGCTCGAGGTCCGCTACGACCAGCGCGAGGGCGACCGCTTCCGGCACACCGTGCAGTTCGAGCGCTGGCGCCCGGACCGCGACGCCGCCTCCTGCACCATGGAGCAGCTGGAGCAGCCGACCGCGTACGACCTCGGCGACGTCCTCGGCTAGGCCTTCTTCGCGCGGCTGGGCTGCACGCGGGGCGGCTCGCCCGGCATCTTGGGGAAGTCGGGCGGGAACGGCAGCTCGCCGAGGCCGGCGGCGACATCGCGCTCCCACCAGCCGAGCAGGGCGTCGAGGTGACCGGGGGCGTCGTGCATCCGGGCCCACGGATCACCGCGCTCGGCGAGGCGCGCCGGGACCGTGCGGATCGTGAAGGCCCGCGGGTCGACGCCGTCGAGCTCGTCCCAGTCCAGCGGAGTGGAGACGGGAGCGTGCGCGAGCGGCCGCGGGCTGTAGGCACCGGCGATCGTGCGGTCGCGGTTGGCCTGGTTGAAGTCGACGAAGATCCGCTCGCCGCGCTCCTCCTTCCACCACGCCGTCGTGACCTGCTCGGGCATCCGCCGCTCCAGCTCGCGCGCCGCGGCGATCACCGCGTGGCGGACGTCGAGGAACTCGTGCTCGGCGACGATCGGCGCGAAGACGTGCAGGCCGCGGTTGCCGGACGTCTTCACGAACGGGTCGAGGCCGGCCTCCCGCAGGACCTCCCGCAGCGCGTGCGCGGCGACGACCGCGTCGGCGACGTCGGTGCCGGGCTGCGGGTCGAGGTCGATCCGGAGCTGGTCGGGCAGGTCGGGCGCATCGGCGCGGGACGCCCACGGGTGGAAGACGACGGTGTTCATCTGCGCCGCCCAGACGGCGGCCGCGGGCTCGTCGATCACGAGCTGCGGATGCACCCGCCCGCTCGGGTACGTCACCGGGACGGACCGGACGTACTCGGGCGCGCCCTTGGGCGGGTTCTTCGAGAAGAACTGCTCGCCCTCGATCCCGGAGGAGAACCGCTGCAGCGAGACGGGGCGGCCGCCGTTCGCCGCGACGAACGGCTCGCCGACGGCGATCAGGTACTCCGCGACCTCGCGCTTGGTGATGCCCGGCTCCGGGAACAGCACGCGCTCGGGGCTCGAGATCCGCACCTCCCGGTCGCCGTGCGGTCCGGGGACGGTGAGGACGACGGCGTCGCTGCTGGGCATCTGCTGAGGCTAGCCCGCGGCGCCGCCCGGCGACAGGGGTCCTCCGGGGCGTCGCCGCAGCCGGATCGGGCCCTTCGCCCGCGAGGGGTCGACGACCTGTCCGCCCTGCACGATGTCGATCTCGCCCCGGTCGACCAGGCGGCGCGCGGCCCGGCGGACGGGCTCCATCAGCGGCCGCCACTCCTCGCCGCCGACCCGGCGCGCGACCTCGGACGGGCACGCCGTCGACGACGCCGCTCGCGCGAGCAGGACGGTGCGGATCTCCTCCTCGAGGCGCGCCTCCTCCGGTCCGACTCCGCGACGGCGGCAGGCGTCCGAGCAGTAGCGGACGTCCTCCCAGTCCCGTGCCCACTTCGCGCGCCACTCGATCTCGCGACCGCAGGAGGCGCAGGTCTTGCTCTCGGGGTGCGCGGTGGACGTGCGCTGACGGTGGGCCATGCCCTCGAGTCTGCGCGCAGACCGCGGCCGCGGCGACGGGTTGCGCTGAGGGCGAGCGACGGGTGCGCGGGCTCCGGCGCCGAGGACGGGCACCCGATGCGGCGTGCTCGGGAACAGGGAGCGGCGGATCGGCGTTCCCCGAGGTGGCGGCGTCATACTCCGCAATAGGGCGGCCCTCCCCCGGTCGGTGCGCCAGTCTGGAGGAGCCGTGCTGCGGCGCGACGGCGGGCCACCACCCCGTGCCGCACCCTCGATCGATCAGGAGTCTCCGATGAGCCGCGAGAACCTCGCCACCACCCCGGACCGCGAGCCGGAGCACCGCGCCTTCGCCGGACTCTCCCCGGAGGACTTCAAGCTCGCGTTCCGCAACCACGCCGCCGGAGTCGCGCTGATCACCGCGGACCCGGGCACCGGCCCGGTCGCCCTGACCGCGACCTCCGTCTTCTCGGTGAGCGCCGAGCCGCCGCTGTTCGTCTTCTCGCTCTCGTCCGCCTCGTCCAGCTCTCCGGCCATCCAGGCGTCCGAGACGCTGGTCGTGCACCTGCTCGGGGCGGAGCAGCTCGACCTGGCGCGACTGGGCTCGACCAGCGGCATCGACCGCTTCGCCGACACGTCGCTCTGGTCGCGGCTGCCCACGGGCGAGCCGTTCTTCCCGGGCGCCGCCGCCTGGATCCGCGGCACGGTGATCAACCGCATGGAGGCGGGATCGTCCACGATCGTCGCCGTGCACGCCCTCGAGGCCCACGTGCCCGAGGACTCCGAGACCACGGCGCCGCTCGTCTACCACAACCGCACCTGGCACCACCTCGGCGAGCACTCGCGCCTGAGCTGAGCTCCGCGCGCGATCCGAAGAAGGCGCTTCAGGCCTCCGACCCGGTCGCCACCGTCCGGCCCGGCGTGCTCGACCACTGCGACCAGGAGCCCGGGTAGAGCGCCGGCGCGAAGCCCGCGAGAGTGAGCGCGACGACGTCGACCGCGGCCGAGACGCCGCTACCGCAGTACACGCCGACGGGGGCGTGCTCCCGCACGCCGAGCGCCTCGAATCCGGCGCGCAGGTCGGAGGCGGGCCGGAACCGCCCCTCGGAGTCGAGCGCCGCGGACGCGGGAGCGTTCCGAGCGCCGGGGATGCGGCCCGCCCGCGGGTCGATCGGCTCGACCTCGCCGCGGTACCGCTCAGGGGCGCGGGCGTCGAGCAGGACGCCCGCCGAGGGCAGCGCCGCCGCCTCGTCGATGTCCAGCACCGGGAGCCGACCGTAGGCCAGCTCGACGTCGCCCCGCTCGCGCGGGACGTCGCCCGTCTCGAGCTCCCGCCCCGAGCGGATCCAGCCGGCGAGCGACCCGTCGAGCAGGCGGACGTCCTCCACTCCCGTCGCCCGCAGCAGCCACCAGGCCCGCGCGGCCGGGACGCTACGCGCGTCGTCGTACACGACGACGGACCGGCCCCGGCGGAGCCCCCAGCCGCGCGCCGCCTCCTGCAGCACCTCGATCGGAGGCAGCGGGTGGCGCCCCTCCTCCGGCTCGCCGTGGGCGGCCAGCTCGTGATCGAGGTCGACGTGCACCGCGCCGGGCAGGTGACCCGCGAGGTACTCCGGGCGGCCGTCGGGCCGGTCGAGGCGCCAGCGCACGTCGAGGACGAGCGGCGGCTCGGTGGAGGCCATGAGCTCGGCGAGCTCGTCGGGGGTGACCAGCAGGCTCTCGCGGCTGGAGGGGGTCGTCGGGGTCATGGCGTCCTTCCGATCCGCGTCGTCGGCGGAGTCCTGCCCCAGCATGCCGGGTCGCCCGGCGGCGCGGGAGCTCGGGCGGCAGCGGAGCATCAGTGCGCAAGGCGCCTTGTCGATGGTCGTCTGCCGGAGAGCCTCTCGCGCAGGCGGGTCGTGTTCACCACTCGAGACCCGCGGGCGCGGCCCGGAGGCCTGCAAGGGACCGCTCGGGCCTGAGAGAGGAGGGCGAGGCTCTCGACGTCGGAGGACCGCCGAAGGCCCGCCCCTCCGGCAGGGGCGGACCTTCGCTGCCTTCAGTTGGACTCGCAGGCGAACCCGTCGTCGTCCCTGTCGAGCCCTGCGACATCGCCGTAGTACGGGTAGTACAGGTCGAAGTACCGCTGAGCTGAGGCCTGGTCCGGGAAGTCGTCGCAGTTCACAGCGTCGCCGGGATAAGCAGGTCGTCCCGGGCCGGGCGCCGGTGCCGGCGCCGGCGCAGCGGCCTGCGCGCTCGCCCAGAGTGCGCGGCCCTGCGGCGAGTAGATCACCAGATTGCCGTCGTTCTGCATGACCATCCGGGAGCCCGGGCTGCCCGCCGTGCCGGACTGCCAGCGCGCTCCGCCGGAGCCCGCGTAGACCACGGCGTTGCCGTCGGACTGCATCTCGAGCCGGTTGCCGCCTCCGGACGTGCCGGCCGCCCAGCGGGCCGAGCCGCGCGAGTACACGACGAGGTTGCCGTCGCCCTGCATGACCGCCTCGCTCCCTCCGTCGGAGGAGTGCAGCAGCTGTCCGGACGCGAGCCGGCTCCCGGAGGAGAGGGTGTCCCGGACGGCGGGCGCGGGCGGCGCCGGAGGGGTGTCGCTCGCCCACAGCGCGCGGCCCGAGGCGGAGTAGACGACCAGGTTGCCGTCGTTCTGCATCTGCAGGCGGGATCCCGGGTTGCCCGCCGTACCCGAGGCCCACAGGGGTCGGCCCGAGGCGGAGGTGACCACGGCGTTGCCGTCCGACTGCATCGAGAGCGTCTCGCCCTCGCCCTGGGTGCCGGCGCCCCAGCGGACGTCCCCCCGCGAGTAGACCGCGAGATTGCCGTCGCCCTGCAGGGAGGCGCGCGACCGGCCGTCCGGCGAGGTGAGCTGCTGTCCCCGGCTGAGCCGCGAGCCGGAGGAGAGGACGTCGCGGATCTCAGGCGCGCGCGAGGTCGAGCTCGCCCAGAGCGGCCGTCCGGAGGCGGCGGTGATCACCAGGTTGCCGTCGTTCTGCATCCGCATCCGCGCGCCCGGGTTCCCGGGCGTTCCCGCCTGCCAGCGCACGCCGGACCCGGGGGCCGAGACCACCGCGTTCCCGTCGGTCTGCATCGCGAGGCGGTTGCCCGCTCCGGAGGTGACGGAGCTCCAGCGCGGCGATCCGTCCACGGAGACGACGAGATTGCCGTCGCTCTGCATCGCGGCGCGCGAGCGGCCGTCCGAGGCGGTCAGCTGCTGTCCCGGAGCGAGCTCGCGCCCGCTGTCGAGGACGTCGGCGATCGGCTCCGGCTCGGGCTCCTGCTCGTCGGCCGAGGACCAGGCCGTGTCCCCGTTCGGGCGGACGAGCACGAGCTGCCCGTCGTCCTGGATGAGGGCGAGCGCGCCGGTCTCTCCCGCGGTCCCGGACGCCCAGACGGGCGTGCCGGAGCCGGTCACGACGACGAGGTTGCCGTCCTCCTGCATCCGCACCGTGGTCGCACCGGTGCCCTGGGTCCTGGTGCTCCAGACGGGGCGGCGCCCGGCGTCGTAGATCACGGCGTTGCCGTCCGCCTGCATCTCGAAGCTCGCGGAGTCTCCGTTCGAGAAGATGCGCTCGCCCGCGTCCAGCGAGTCGCCGCCGAGGAGGGCGTTCGTGTAGGTCTGCGATCCGCGCGCCTCGGCGGGCGGAGTCTCCCCCGGGACGAAGGCGGTCGGAGTCTCGGCGACGGCCTGCGTCGCGAGGGCGGACGGCGCCAGAGCGGCGGAACCGCCCGCGGCGAGCAGGCAGGCGAGGGCCATCGCCGCGAGGCGATGAGGAGGTCGTGGCACGGAGAGCCCTTTCGGAGGCGGCGGCGGCGGAAGCCGTGGTCGAGCGGAGCCTGGCACGCGCTCGCCACGGCCGTCCATCCGGGCCGCGCGGAACTACTCAGCCGGAGCGGGCGATCCGCGCCGGCTGCGCGGGCGCCGCCTCCGGACCACGGAGCCTCCGGCCGGCTCGCGCGCCCCGGCCGGGGTTGTCGGCGATCGACGCGGATCGACGGAGGACGTGCTCCCACGGCCGGAGCGCACCCCGCGCGGGCGCCCCGGGAGGCGGCTCGGACCTCCCGCGGCACGGAGGAGGTCCCCGTTCCTCCTAAAATCGGAGGCATGTCGAAAGTGTTGAGCAGTCTGCCCGTGGGCGAGCGTGTCGGAATCGCATTCTCGGGAGGCCTCGACACATCCGTCGCCGTCGCCTGGATGCGCGAGAAGGGCGCGGTGCCCTGCACGTACACGGCCGACATCGGCCAGTACGACGAGCCCGACATCGAGAGCGTCCCGTCCCGCGCGGCCCAGTACGGCGCCGAGATCTCGCGCCTCGTCGACGCGAAGAGCGCGCTGGTCGAGGAGGGGCTCGTCGCCCTGCAGTGCGGCGCCTTCCACATCCGCTCCGGCGGCAAGACCTACTTCAACACCACCCCCCTCGGCCGCGCCGTGACCGGCACCCTCCTCGTCCGCGCCATGCGCGAGGACGGCGTCGACATCTGGGGCGACGGCTCGACCTACAAGGGAAACGACATCGAGCGGTTCTACCGCTACGGCCTGCTCGCCAACCCCCGCCTGCGCATCTACAAGCCCTGGCTCGACGTGCAGTTCGTCAACGAGCTCGGCGGCCGCACCGAGATGTCGGAGTGGCTGGTCGCCCGCGGCTTCCCCTACCGCGACGCCACCGAGAAGGCCTACTCGACCGACGCCAACATCTGGGGCGCCACCCACGAGGCCAAGCGCCTCGAGGAGCTCTCCAGCGGCCTCGAGCTCGTCGAGCCGATCATGGGTGTCGCGTCGTGGCGCGACGAGGTCGAGATCGCCTCCGAGGTCGTCTCGGTGCGCTTCGAGGCCGGCCGCCCCGTCGCGCTGAACGGCGTCGAGTTCTCGGACGCCGTCGCGCTCGTGCTCGAGGCGAACGCGATCGGCGGACGCCACGGGCTCGGCGTCTCGGACCAGATCGAGAACCGGATCATCGAGGCCAAGAGCCGCGGCATCTACGAGGCCCCCGGCATGGCGCTGCTGCACATCGCCTACGAGCGCCTGCTGAACGCGATCCACAACGAGGACACCGTCGCCCAGTACCACTCGGAGGGCCGCCGTCTCGGCCGCCTCATGTACGAGGGCCGCTGGCTCGACCCGCAGTCGCTGATGCTGCGCGAGTCCATCCAGCGCTGGGTCGGCTCGGCCGTCTCCGGGGAGGTCACCCTGCGCCTGCGCCGCGGCGACGACTACACGATCCTCGACACGACCGGCCCCGCGCTGAGCTACCACCCCGACAAGCTCTCGATGGAGCGGGTCGGCGACGCCGCCTTCGGCCCCGAGGACCGCATCGGGCAGCTCACGATGCGCAACCTCGACATCGCCGACTCCCGTTCGCGGCTCGAGCAGTACGCGGCCGCCGGCCTCGTCGGCGGTCCGACCGCCGAGCTCGTCGGCGAGCTCGAGATCGGCGAGGCCGACGCGATCACCGAGGGCGGCGGGTCCGCAGCGGCCGATGCGCTCGGACGCGCCACCGACCTGGCCTCGGAGGGTGCGGCGTTCGACGCCGGAACCGACTGAACCCGCCCGCCCGACGCCCCCGCGCGCATCCGTCCCACGGGGACGCGAGGCGCACGGGGGCGTCGTGCTGTGCGGACCGACCCGGCGCGCCGGGTGCGAGGGCGGGCCCGGCGCGAGAGCGGTGCTCCGGCGTTAATCGCGCCGGCCGTCAGGGCGCGGAGGACCGGACGAGCGCGAGCGCGGCGTCCACGGTGGCGAGCGACTGCGCCGGATCGACGCGGGCCAGCACGAGCGCGGCCACCAGCAGCGACACGAGGACGTCCGCCTGAGCCGACGCCCACGCCTGCGCGTCGGGCCAGCGGGCCAGCGCTCCGGTGCGCAGTGCGCCCAGCAGCTCGGCCCGGTAGTCGGCGATCACCTCGCGCACGGCGTCGTCGCGCGCGATCGGCGCGCCCGCGGCGTTGAGCAGCAGGCAGCCGCTCTTCGCCGAGAGCGTGCGGGAGTCGGCGAGCGCCGCCCGCAGCCCGGCGAAGTACTCCTCGAGCGCCGTCGGCGACGCCCCTCGCGGATCGACGAGCGGGGCGAGCCGGGGCCGCACCACCTCGTCGAGGTAGCTCTGCACGGCAGCGTCGAAGAGCCCGCGCTTGCTGCCGAAGGCGTGGTAGAGGCTGGAGCGGCGCAGTCCGGTCGCGGACTCCAGGTCCGGGAGCGACGCCTCCTCGAAGCCGCTCTCCCAGAAGACGGCGCGGGCGGCGCGGACGACCTGCTCGGTGTCGAAGCCCTGCGTGCGACCCACGGCGCTCCTCCTGAGGGGTGACAGCTGCGGCGCCGCACTGGCACGGACCGCTCGCTCCAGTATATTGTGGACTGGTCGTTACACAATCGGTGCGGAGCCCTCCGCATCACGACCATCGCCTGGAGGCCCGCCGTGATCGTTCTCGGACTGGTGCTCGCCGCTCTCGCCGCGGCGCTGCACGTCTACATCTTCGTGCTCGAGTCGGTCCTCTGGACGACCTCGCGCGCCCGATCGACGTTCGGCACGACCGCCGGCGAGGCGGAGGCGACGAAGGAGATGGCCTACAACCAGGGCTTCTACAACCTCTTCCTCGCCGTCGTCACCGCGGCGGGCATCGTCGCCGTCGCGATCGGCGCCACCGCCGTCGGCGCGGCCCTCGTGTTCGCCGGCGCCGGATCGATGGTCGCCGCAGCACTCGTCCTGCTCCTCTCCGCTCCGACCAAGCGCCGCGCCGCGCTGACCCAGATGACCCCGGGTCTGCTCGCGGTGATCGCTCTCGCCGTCGGCCTCTCACTCTGATCCCCTCCGCTCCACCACCACGAAAGGTCCTATGAGCACCGTCACCAGCACCCAGATCCAGCTCGTCCGCCGCCCCGACGGCTGGCCCGTCGCCGAGGACTTCCGGACCGCGACCGTCGAGTACGGCGATCCGGCCGCGGGCGAGATCCGCGTCGAGAACGCCTTCCTCTCGGTCGACCCCTACATGCGCGGCCGCATGAACGACGTGAAGAGCTACACCCCGCCCTTCGCTCTCGGCGAGACCATGACCGGCGGTGCCGTCGGCCGGGTGACCGTCTCCGACGACCCCGCGTTCCCCGTCGGCAGCGCGGTCCTGCACCAGCTCGGCTGGCGCGACGTCGTGCAGGCCGAGTCGTCGCAGTTCCGCGTCGTCCCCGAGATCCCCGGAGTGCCGCTCTCCCTCCGCCTCGGCATCCTCGGGATGACCGGACTCACCGCGTACGTCGGGCTCACCGCCATCGCGGGCATGAAGGAGGGCGACACCGTCTTCGTCTCGGGCGCCGCGGGAGCCGTCGGCTCGGCCGCCGGTCAGATCGCGCGCCTCCTCGGAGCCGAGCGGGTCGTCGGATCCGCGGGCTCGGCCGAGAAGGTCGCCCTGCTCACCGAGAAGTACGGCTACGACGCCGCCTTCGACTACCACTCCGGCCCGGTCCGCGAGCAGCTGGCCGAGGCCGCGCCCGACGGGATCGACGTGTACTTCGACAACGTCGGCGGCGAACACCTCGAAGCGGCCCTCGACGCCTTCCGCGACGGCGGCCGCGCGGCGCTCTGCGGAGCGATCGCCGGCTACAACAGCACCGAGAAGACGCCCGGCCCCGACAACATGGCGAACATCATCACCCGCGGTCTCACGCTGCGCGGATTCACGCTGTCCGGCTACCTCGACCACGCGCCGGAGTTCAACCGGCTGATGGCCGGCTGGTTCGCCGACGGAGAGATCGCCTACGACGAGACCGTCGTCGACGGCATCGACCACGCCGTGGACGCGTTCCTCTCGATGATGCGCGGCGGCAACACCGGGAAGATGGTCGTCCGCGTCTAGCGCCGACCCCGGTGCGGCGGGCGCGAGGAGGGGGCACCTCCGGACACCCGCCGCATCGGTCCTCCGCCTCCCTGTCCGGGAGCTCCGAGCATGCTCGCGGATCCGCGGGGCCGTTCGGTCCGGGCGGTGGCAGACTGCGGGCATGAGCACGTTCTCGCACCGGACCGGCGCCTCCGCGCTGGCAGCAGCAGCACTCGTCCTCGTCCTCTCCGGCTGCGCGGGCAGCGGCGGAGCCCCGTCCGCGCGGACGCCGCTCCCGACGCCGACCGCGACGGCGACCCCGACGTCTTCGCCGACTCCCGCTGCGACGCCGACTCCCACCGTGACCGTGACGGTCACGGCGACCCCCGAGCCCTCGTCGACCGGTTCTCCCGCCGCGGATCCGGCGGCGGCGCGCTGCACGGGCTCCGACCTGACGATGGAGTACCGCCCCGACCCCGACGCGTCGGGTGCCGGGAACAGCGCCTTCGACCTCGTGCTCACCAGCACCTCCTCCTCCGACTGCGCTCTCGCGGGCATCCCCGGCGTCTACGCGACCGACGCCGACGGGAACCGGATCAGCGCGGTCGCCGACGCGTCCGGCCCGAACCCCGACGCTCCCGTGATCCTCGTCCCGGGCGCCCGGGCGGACGTCCGGGTCGCCTGGCACTCCCCCGGCGCCTACGGCTGCACGGTCGGGACCTCCGCGTACCTCGTCGCCGAGGTCCTCGACGCCCCGGACGGCGCGGTCCGCGCCCCCGCCGAGCTCCAGGTGTGCACCGACGGCACCGTGATGATGGACGCCTCCGCCTACACGCTGCTCTGAGCCCTCCCCGAGCGCGCACACCTTCCGCGCGGCCCGCTCACCGGGCGCGACCCCTTGACCGGGCGCGGCGCAGCCGGGACCCTCGCACTACACGTCCCCACCCCACCCCGGAGGTCACCATGAAGGTCGGCTCACTCGTTCTCCGTCTCGCCGTCGGCGGGCTCTTCGTCGGACACGGTCTACAGAAGCTGCGGGGCTCGTTCGACGGCCCCGGCCTCGACGGCACCGAGCAGATGATGTCGAGCCTGGAGATGCACCCGGCCCGGCGCAACGCCGTCGCCGCAGCGGTGACCGAGACGGCCGGAGGCGCCGCTCTCGCCCTCGGCGCCGCGACTCCGCTCGCCGCCGCCGGACTCGTCGCCACGATGGTCACCGCCGTGCGCAAGGTGCACTGGAGCAACGGCCTGTGGAACGCGGGCGGCGGGTGGGAGTACAACGCCGTCCTCGTCGCGGCGACGGCCGCGATCGTCGCGGACGGCCCCGGCGCGCTCTCGTTCGACGCCCTGATCGGCAAGCGCAAGTGGGGAGCCGGCTGGGCGCTGTTCGCCCTGATCGGCGGAGCGGCTGCGTCGACCGCCCTGATCGAGGCCGGGCGACGCGCCGCGCCGGTCGGAGCGGGCACCTCCGGCTCCGACGACGGCGGGTCGGACGACGACGGCGCCGACTCGACCGCCTCGTAGCCCCGCTCCGCCGCACTGTGCGGGCGCGGTAGCGTCGGAGGCGTGACCGAGACACGCGCCTCCGACCCCGATCGCCCCGAGACCGACGCGCTCGCCCTCTGGCTCGCGGCGGTCGAGCGCCTCGACGCTCAGGACGACCCGGACGGCGTCGTCGAGCGGATGCGCGTCCTCGCAGCCCGCTACCCGGGACACGACGGAATCGCCGCTTTCGAGCTGGGCGGCGCCCTCGACAGCGCGGGACACGAGGCGGAGGCGGCGGTCGAGTACGAGCGCGCCCTCGCCGCCGGCCTGGATGACGAGCGGCGGGCGCGGTTGACGATCCAGTACGCCTCGACACTCCGGAACCTCGGCCGCACCGATGAGGCGATCGACCTCCTCGCCGGCGCCGCCGCGCACCCCGCGGTGGGCTCCGCGCGGGAGGTGTTCCTCGCGCTCGCCCTGCACAGCGCCGGGCGCGTCGACGAGGCCCTGCGGATCGCGCTGGAGGCGCTGGCTCCGGGGCTCCCCCGGTACCAGCGCTCCGTCCGCGCCTACGCCGCCGCCCTCACCGACCCCGAGCAGTAGCGCGGAGGCTCGGCGCGGCGAGCGCCGAACCTCCATGGGCGCCGACTCAGTCCTCGAGCAGGATCGCGTCGATCTGCCCCATCGCCTGGCGGAGTCCCTCCTCCATGCCCATCTGGACCATCTGCTCGAGCTGCTCGACCGACTCGAAACGGCTGCGGAGGACCATCCGCGTGCGCCCCGGCTCGATCTCGTCGAGGGTGACCGTGGCCCGGGTGATCCCCAGCGCGTCGACCGGGTCGCCGCGCTCGTCGGCGAAGCCGTCCTCGAACTCGAACCGCGTCGGCTCCTCCACCCGGGTCACGCGCCACCAGCCGCGCGCCTGCTCGCCGTCCGGTCCCGTCATGACGTAGGCGCTCCGTCCGCCCTCGACCGGCTCGTGCCGCTCGAAGGTCGCCGGCCAGGTCGGCGGCCCCCACCAGCGCTCGAGGCGGCGCGGATCCGTCCAGAGGAGCCAGACGCGCTCGATCCCCGCGTCGAACTCGGCGGTCACGGTCAGGGTCAGTTCCTCGATGTCCTTGACGGACTGCAGCACGCTCATCGCGCCTCTCCCTCCAGCAGATCCCGCGCGCCGGTCGGCTCGCGGGTGTCACTCCTCGTCGAGGAGGTCCGACATGCGGTCGATCCTCCCCGCCCACAGCTGCTCGTAGGCGTCGAGCAGGCGCGACGCCTGCCGCACTGCGGCGACCTCGCCCTGCACCAGCTGCTCCCGCCCCCTCCTCCGCTTGCGGACGAGTGCCGCCCGCTCGAGGACGGCCACGTGCTTCTGCACCGCCGCGAACGACATCTCGTAGCGCGCCGCGAGTGCGGAGACGGACTGCTCGCCGACCAGCACCCGGGCGACGATGTCGCGGCGGGTGCTGTCGGCCAGCGCCCGGAAGAGCAGGTCGATGTCGGCGTCCATTCGTACAACCATGTGGTTGCACATTAGGGCCGTCCCCTCCCCCGCGCAAGAGCATCCGTCTCCGGGGCGAGCGCACCGACCGGCGCCCGACCTCAGGCGCTCGCGGCGTCGAGGGCCTCGGCAGCGGCCGCGAGCACCCAGTCCGGCAGGGGGCGGGCCGCGAACAGCGAGGCGTAGAGCCGGGCCATCGAGTCGTCGGGGTCGAGCCGCAGCGCCTCGTCGAGGTGGAGCCCCGCGAGGCTCGAGACTCCCCTCGCCCACCAGCACCACGCGAGAACGGTGAGCACGGAGGAGCGCGCCTCCTCCGGCGCCAGCGCGGCGGCGCGGGCGAGGAGCCCGGTCGCCCGCGCCAGACGGCCGCGCTCCGGAGCACGCCCGCTGCCGAGCAGCAGGGCCGACAGCTCGAGGTCGTGGTCGTCGTCCGTTCCGGCGCGGGCGTCGCCCACCGCGCCGGGCGGCACTCCCACTCCTGCCTGCGGGCTCCGCGCGATCTGCACGGTCACCCGGTCGCGGAGGGGCGGCGACTGCAGGGTCCGCACGATCAGTCCTTCGCGGCGGACGTCCCGCGGTCCGCTGAGCCAGCGCTCGACGAGCCGTTCCGTGTCGCCGACCAGGGGCGGCCGGCGGAGCACCTCCGCGACGAGCGCGCGATCCTCCTCGACGACCGGCGGCAGCACGGAGAGCGCGTCGATGTCCAGAGGCTCATCGGCCACCGCTCGGGCGAGGACGCCGGTCTCGCTCCGCTCGATCTCGAGGAGCGGACGTGGCCTGCGGCACTCCTCGGCGTCCGTGTAGCGCCCCCATCCGTCGGCGGCGATGCAGGCCACGGCGATGATGTCCAGGCGCGTGCGCTCCAGGCGCCGGAGCACCGCGTGGCCGAGGTCGAGATGCGGGATCCCCCGCTCCTCGGCGTAGCCCGCACGGGTGCAGACCACCACCAGCACACCGGTGGCCCGCGGCATCGTCTCCATCATGGCCGCGCAGCCGCCCGCCAGCGCCTCCGCCTCCATCCCGCGCAGCGTCTCCGGGAGCGGGATCCGGAAGCCTCCCCCGGCGCGCGTGCCGAGAAACGGCACCACCACGACGGACTCCTCCGGACGGATGCCGATGATGGAGGGGACGGCCGCCAGGAGGTCCTGGATCGCGCTCGCCCGCAGGACTTCGGGATCGCGGCGGCGGGACGGAGGAGCAGGGGTTCGCTGTGTGGATGTCATGTCCGACACCCTGCTCGCGTCGCCGGCGGTGCAGGATCCCGCAGGCTCGGACCGGGGAGAACCGGGGCGGACCGGCGCCTGTGGAGGAGCGTCCGGGGCCGGCGGCTCAGCCGGCCGCGGGAGCCCGCAGCACCTTCGCCATCGGCCGTCCCTTCGCGATCTCGTCGATCAGCTTGTCGAGGTACCGGATGCGCTGCATCAGCGGATCCTCGATCGTCTCGACTCGCACGCCGCAGATCACTCCCGTGATCGCCGAGGCCTGCGGAGGCAGGCGCGCCTCCGCGAAGAACTCCTCGAAGGTCGTCCTGCTCTCGAGGTGCCGGGCCAGCTCCTCGTCCGAGAAGCCGGTGAGCCAGCGGACCGCCTCGTCGACCTCCTCCCTCGTCCGGCCCTTGCGCTCCGCCTTCGCCACGTAGAGGGGGTGCACGTCGGCGAACGCCACGGAGAAGATCCTGCTCATGGCCGGGAAGCGTACTCGCGCGACGCCCGGCGCGGCAGAGGCGCCCGCCCCGCTATCCTCCCCAGTGGCCCTCGCGCCTCCACCCCGCAGCCCACAGAGAGAACCACCGTGAGCCTCCTCCGCACCAAGTCCGTCGAGCAGTCGATCGCCGACACCGATGAGCCCGAGTACAAGCTCAAGAAGTCGCTGACCGCGCTCGATCTCACGGTCTTCGGCGTCGGAGTCGTCATCGGCGCCGGCATCTTCACCCTCACCGGCCGCGCCGCCCACGACATCGCCGGACCGGCGATCGTCCTGAGCTTCGTCGTCGCCGCCTTCGCCTGCGCCCTCGCGGCCATGTGCTACGCCGAGTTCGCCTCCACGGTCCCGGTGTCGGGCTCCGCCTACACCTTCTCCTACGCCTCCCTCGGCGAGCTCTTCGCCTGGATCATCGGCTGGGACCTGATCCTCGAGCTGTTCCTCGGAGCGAGCGTGGTCGCGCAGGGGTGGAGCGCGTACCTCGGGTCGCTGCTGCAGCAGCTGGGAGTGACCCTCCCGCCGGCGCTCACCTACGGCGGCGTGGTCGACGTGCCGGCGATCCTGCTCGTCCTCGTGCTCGGCGTGCTGATGACCTTCGGGATCAAGGAATCGCTGCGGGTCAACCTGGTGCTCGTCGCGATCAAGCTGTTCATCGTCCTGTTCGTCATCATCGCGGGCCTGCAGTTCGTCAACACCGCCAACTACACGCCGTTCGTCCCCGCCGCCGAGCCCTCGCAGTCCGCGTCCGGTCTGACCCAGCCGCTGCTCCAGTTCCTCTCGGGCATCGAGCCGGCCACGTTCGGCGTCGGCGGCATCATCGCCGGCGCCTCCCTGGTGTTCTTCGCCTACATCGGGTTCGACGTCGTCGCGACGACCGCGGAGGAGACCCGCCGCCCCCAGCGCGACCTGCCCATCGGCATCATCGCCTCGCTGATCATCTGCACGGTCCTGTACTGCGCCGTCGCCCTCGTCGTGACCGGCATGGTCCCCTACCGCGAGCTCGACCCGTCGGCCGCGCTCGCCAACGCGTTCGCCTACCACGGGCAGACCTGGATGGCGACGGTCATCTCGGCCGGCGCCGTCGCCGGTCTGACCACCGTCGTGCTGACGCTGCTGATCGGAGCGACGCGCATCATCTTCGCGATGGCGCGCGACGGGCTCCTCCCCCGGCGCCTGGCCACCGTCCACCCGCGCCTGCGCACGCCGTGGTTCACCTCCGTGGTCGTGACCATCGTCGTCGCGCTGCTCGCCGGGCTCACTCCGATCGGCGTGCTCGAGGAGATGGTCAACATCGGCACGCTCTCGGCGTTCGTGCTGGTCTCGGTCGGCGTCGTGGTGCTGCGCCGCAAGCGGCCCGACCTGAAGCGCGGCTTCCGGGTCCCGCTGAACCCGTGGCTCCCGCTGCTCTCGGCCCTGATCTGCACCTACCTGATGCTCAACCTCTCGATCGAGACCTGGCTGCGCTTCCTGATCTGGCTGGCCGTGGGCTTCGCGATCTACTTCGCCTACTCGCGCAGCCACGCGAAGATCGGCACGAAGCCCTAGGGGGCCAGGCCCACCTTCGGCCTGGCCCAGGAGCGTCCGCGCGTGTCCTTGAGGATGTCGTACTCCACCTCGACGTGCGGCTCGATCGCGCTGTACTTGTCGTTCGGGGCGCCGATCACGAGCTGGAAGCCGAGACCGCGCCACGCACCGATCGCCCGCTTGGTGAAGTGGGCGTCGGCCTTGATCAGCGCCTCGTCCATGAAGACCGGGGCGTACCGGGGGCGGTCTGCTCCCGCGTCGCCGAGCTGATAGCGCAGCGCCGCTCCGACGATGAAGGCGATCAGCTCCTGCGACTCCCCGCCGGACTTCTCGCCGATGTGGTCGTACAGCGCCACGTGCGCTCGGGTGACGGCGTCCACGCGCTCGGCGCTGACCCGGACGTGGTTGCGGACGTCGACGAGGTCGCCGAAGTCGGGCGCGGTGCGCCGCAGCCGCTGGATGAGCCGGGACATCCGCCGGTAGACCTGCTCGCGCTCCTCCTCCGCGGACACGGCCTGGATCTGCGCGCGCACCTCGCGGAGCTCGCGGCGGAAGCGACGGCGCACCTCCGACTGGTTCTCGCGCGTCGTGATCTGCAGGCGGTGGCCGTCGTCGTAGAACGGCAGATCCTGCATGATCACGTTGATCGGCTCGATCCGCTCGCGGATCTCCCGCAGCGAGCGGCCGAGCGTGGAGTCGAAGCTCGTGAGGTCGTTGCCGGAGAGCGTGAGCAGGCTGTCGCGCCACTCGGTCTCGAGCCGGTGCAGGCCGCTGGTCTCGAGGGCGTCGAGCAGCCGCTCGAAGTCGCCCGCGGACGCCTCGGGGTCCGCGAGCAGGTTGGGGTTCGGCCAGCGGTCGAGGAAGCCGGCCATGATCCGGCCGGCGCTCTCGCGCTGCTGCTCGTGCGCCTCGGCCGCGGAGCGGCGGTCCTCCGCCAGTCGCTGCGCTGCCGTGGCGAGCGCTGCGTCGAAGCGGACCAGGACGTCCGAGGCGCTGCCGGACGCCGCGGCCTCGGTCAGCGTGAACCGGGCGTCGAGGAAGGCGCGCTGGTCGTCGTCGAGCTCGCGTCCTGCGCGCTCCGCCGCATCGAGAACCGCCTGGCTCGCGTCGACGTCGTCGACCACGACGGCCCACTCCGCCTCGATCCGCTCGCGCTCCACACCGGCGCGCGCGATCTCCTGGCGGAGGCGCTCGAGGCGGCCGCGCAGCCCGTCGATCTGCTCCTGCAGCCCGGCGAGCTCGGGGTTCGCCTCCGCCGCCTCGGCGCCGACCGCCTCCCAGCGCTCCTGCTCGGCGAGCAGCGACTCGACGTCGACCGTCTCCCAGCTCACCAGCGCGAGGCGGGCGTGGCGCGTCATCCGGTCGTCGAGCGCATCGAGGGCCTCCTCCGCCGCCGACGCCGCCGAGACGGACGCCGCGCTGCGGGCCCGGGCCGCCTCGACCAGGGCGTTCAGCTCGCGGAGACGACGGGTGTTGGAGAAGCCGAGGACGTTCGCGGCGCCGTGGCCGCCGTGCGCACCGCGCTGCCCCTGCGAGAGCTGACCGGTGAGGGTCAGGGCGAGCCGGTGGCGCCCGAGCTCCGCAGCGCTGTCGACGCACACGTAGCCGAACCGGTCCTCGAGCCGGTCCTGCAGCCAGCCGGTGAAGGCGGTATCGCGGTAGTCGAGGCGCCCGGGCAGCGTCTGCGGGTCGAGGCCCCGCACCTCCTCGAGCCCGGTCTCCACGCCCTCGTAGCGGAGCCGGACCGGGAGCCGGAGGGAGTCGATGGCGCGGCGGAAGCGGTCGAGGTGGACGGAGTCGATCATCAGCGTCGTCGCGAAGCCGCCGAGAGCGAGCGTGAACGCCTCGCGCCAGGGCTCGAACTCGGCACGCACCTCGACCAGCTCGCCGACGAAGGGCAGGTCGTCGGCGGTGAGGCCGGCTGCCTCCGCGATCCGCTCGCGCGCCTCGTGCAGAGGCCGGGGGATGCTGTCCCGACGGTCCGAGGCCGACCGCTGCTCCGCCTCGAGCTCGGCGAGCTCCCGCGCCGCGGCCTTCCGCTCGGCGACCGCGTCCGACCAGGCCGCGCGGGTGCTGCGCTTGGCGTCGGCCGCGCTCGCCGCCCGGGCGAGCACCGACTCGAACCGCTCGCGGGTGGTCTCCGGCTCGCCGAGAGCGCGCAGGTCCTCCTCGAGCCGGGCGCGGTTCTCGCGCGCCGCACCCAGCCGCCGCTCCACCTCGCGGAGCTCGCGCTGGGCCGTCTCGAGGCGGTCACCGCCGGAGGCCCGCAGCACCTCGGCGAGCCCGTCCCGCTCCGACTCCGCCGCCTCAGCCAGCGCCCGCTTCTCGCGGAGCACGGCGTCGACGGCGCGGGTGCGCTCGCGCAGCTCGGCCTCGACGTCGCGCAGCAGGCCGAGGCGCTGCTCAGCGCGCCACAGGGCCGCCGGCGACACCGCGGCATCGAGCTCCCCGAGCGCGTCGATGAGGCGCACGCGCTCCGCGGACGCGGCGATGCGCAGGCGCAGGCCCCGCAACGGCTCGAGTGCCGCGACCTGCTGGCGCGCGGTGAGCATCCGCTGCCGGGTGCTCTCGAGCTCGTCGAAGTGGGCGACGACCGCGTCGGCGGAGGCCAGGGTCTCGGGCTCCTCGAGCACGAGCCGCTTGTAGAGGTCGTCGACGGTCGTGATCTGCTGACCGGCCTGGATGCGGGCGAGCAGGCTCATCGCCTTCGATCCGGCTCCCGCCGCTCCGATGCCGAGCACCGCGTGCAGACGCGCCGAGAACTCGCGATCGGTGCCGAGCGGATCCAGGCCCGCCGCGCGCAGCGACGCGTCGGAGAAGCGGTGCGCCGCCGCCCGGTCGAGCGCGGCGAGGTCGACCGGGCCCTCGGCGCTCGCGCGGATCCGCACGGTCTCCTCGAGCACCCGGGAGCCGGCCGGGACGTACCAGGCGCGGACCGCGCTGAAGCGCGAGCCGTCGTGGTCGACCCAGGTCATCGCGACGGCGGTCCAGGTGTCGACTCCGTCGCCGCGCAGGACGCGCATGGTCGTGCCCTCGTCCGTGCGCGACTCGTCGAGCTTGCCGCGCGCGTAGGAGAGGATGTTGCGCTGGTCCTCGCCGCGCGGACGGCCCGTCACTCCGCCGTTCGAGGCGCCGTTGAACGGCGTGGTGTGCGGCATCATCAGGGCGATGTAGGCGTCCATCAGCGTGGACTTGCCGGAGCCGGAGCCGCCGCAGAGGAGCGTGGCGCCGGGCGAGAAGCGGACCCGGTGGGCGCCGTCGTAGCCGCCCCAGTTGACCAGCTGCAGGTCCTCGGCGAGCCACTGCTGACCGCGGGAGGCGGCGGGGATCAGGCCGAAGAGGGTGTCGAGCATCGTCATCGGGGGTCGTCCTCCGGGTCGGGGGTGTCGTCGTCGGTCGGCTCGTCGTCCAGCGGCTCGTCGTCCGCGACATCGGCTCCGGGCAGGACGCCGTCCGTGGGCGGGTCCGCGTCCTCGTCGAGGCCGTCGTCCTCGAGCGCGTCGTCGTCCGCCTGCTCCGGGTCGTCCGAGCCGGGCTCCTCGGCGAGCGCCGCTTCTGCGACCACCGAGGAAGCGTCTTCGCCCGCCCGCCCGCGCAGCCAGTCGCTCAGCTCCCGCAGCTTCGGCGCGCTCAGCACGATCTCCACGATCGGGCTGATCCGGTACCGCCCTGCGGACTCCTCGTCGACGATGCCGTCGCGCCCGAGCCGCTCCAGCGCCTTGCGGACCATGCGCTGCCGGCGGGCGGTGTCGCGCTCGGCGTCGGCGAAGTAGCTGAGCACCGTCTGCTCGACCTCCTCGACGTCCACGCGCGCCGACGCCTCGCCGGCCGCCGACTCCCGCTGATGGACCGTGCGCAGGTGCACCAGCACCAGCGTCTCGGCACGGGTGTAGGGGAGGTCGCGCAGCAGCACCGGCATCTCGACCTCGTCGGAGCGCACCTGCTGCTTGTAGGCGACCCCGCGCTCGTGGTCGACGACGAGCCGCACGAACAGGTCGTTCAGCCGCGACTCGATCAGCTGCCGGTGCTCCTGGAGCACGGCCCACTGCTCGCGGTGGCGGTCGGCGAGGAGGAAGCGGCGCTGCAGCACGTGCACGAGCACCCGGCGCACCTCGGTGTCGAGGACGCCGCGGTCGCCGGGGAAGAGCTCGTCGGGGTCCTCCTCCATCGACACGGGCGCGATGAACGGATCGGCGGCGGGCCCGTCGGTCGCCAGGGTGTCACTCATCGTCGGTCTCCTCCTCGGTGCGGGCGGTCACGGATCCGAAGGCGAAGCGGCGCACGGTCCCGTCGGGTCGGCGCGTGCTCACGACGGAGTAGCCCTCGCGGTCGACGAGGCCCGTCCGGTGCGCGATCTCGAGCAGCCCGAGCAGGTCGACGGGCCGTCGAGTGTCCTCCGGAGCCGCGCTGAACGCGTCCGCCAGATCGAACTCGTCGCCGAGCTCCGCCACGTAGGCCTCCAGCTCCGCGTAGCGGGGACCGCCCCAGGCCCGGCTGTCGTCGCCGACGAACTCGGCGTCGCCGTCGTCTCCGGCCAGGGGCGCCGGCCCGCCGGCCGGACGCACGTCTCCCAGGGTCTGGCGCAGGTGGCCGATCCCGGCGACGGGCAGGTGCCGCAGCGGCGTGACCGGCGCGTCCGGCGAGATCCCGCCCGTCCACTCCTGGAGCCCCGCCATCACGTCGCGCAGCAGCTCGTCCACCTGGCGGTCGCGAGCGGGGTCGTGGGTGCGGACCTGGCCCGTGATGACGTGGGACGCGCGACGCTGCGCGGTCAGGACCTCCTGCACGCCCAGCTCCACCCGGCGGCCGATCGCGGCCAGCTCCCCGCGCTGGGCCGGGTCCATCAGGCGGGAGAACGGCTGCACGAGCACCGTGTGGAGCTGGTCGGCGAGCGCGTCGATCCGCTCGGGGTCGCCCAGGAGGCGGAGGGCTCCGGCGAACGCACGGCCCTCGCTGGTCGCCTGCATCACGTGCTGCCCGCGCTCGAGGTACTCCCGCAGCACCTCGCCGGTCGGGCGGACGTCGCGGCGCAGATCCGCGACCACGTCGCGCTGCATCGCCTTGATCGACTCCACCACCCGCGCGAAGTCGGCCGGCAGCTCGCGGGCGAGGTGCACCACGTTCTCGGCCTCCTCCAGGAGCTGCTCGTCGTCGGCCGGCTCGAGACCGGCGCCCTCCTCGAGGGCGGCGATCTCGACGTCCAGGCGCGCCCGCTCCTCGCGGAGCCGCGAGAGGCGGGCCTCCGGGTCGGGATCGACGTCCGCGGCCAGCCGCTCGACCGCCTCCAGCAGGGTGCGCACCCGCGAGTTCGAGACGCGCGTGCGTCCACCTCCGGTGCGCCCGGTGATCTCGAGGGCGCTCACGGCGTGGGCGCTCAACCGGTAGACCTCGGCCTCGCCCTCGATCTGCGGCACGAGCCAGCCGACGCGGACCCAGTAGCGGCACACCTCGCGCGCCGTGCCGCTCGGCAGAGCGCGCTCGCCCTCGTCGTACCCGGCCGAGCGCAGCTCCTCGAGCAGCTCCCCCACCTCGGCGTGCGCGTCGGCGACCGCCACGGCCTGCCGGTCGACGGTGAACACGAGCGACAGGGCGGCGACGACGAACGGGGCGTACCGGCCGTGGAGGAGATCCAGGGTCGGCGTCCGGAAGGCGCCGAGGGAGCGCAGGTAGGCGGCCTCGGCGCGGGAGTTCGACATCGCCCTCAAGGATAGGCGGCGGGTCGAGCGCCCGAGGACGGCCGCGCCTGGGCCGCAATCCGACCAGCGCCTTCAGGCGCCGTCGGGGCGGAAGCCTTTGTAGAGCGTGAGCGCGAGGGCGGTGCGGTCGCGGAGGCCGAGCTTGCGCAGCAGCGCCGAGACGTGGTTCTTCACGGTGCCCTCGGCGAGCACGAGGGCGGCCGCGATCTCCCTGTTGTTCCGCCCTTCGGCCACCAGCTCGGCGACCACCCGCTCGCTCCGCGTGAGCAGCGTCAGCGGGCTCTCGCCGGTGCGACCCGGCTGGACGGCCGGCCGGGCGACGCGCGGATCGATCACCATCCCGCCGGCGATCACCGCGTCGAGGGCCACGACGAGACCCTCCACCGAGGTGTCCTTCAGGAGGAATCCGGAAGCGCCGGCCGAGAGGGCCGCCTGCACGAGCGCGTCGTCGTCGAAGGTCGTCAGAAGGAGGACGGGCAGACGCGGATGGAGCTGCGCACACTCGGCGGCGAGCTCCACGCCGCCCATGACCGGCATCCGCGCGTCGGTGACGACGACGTCCACCTCCGTCGTGCGCAGAATGTGCAGAGCAGCCTGTCCGTTCTCGGCCTGGGCCGAGACCACGACACCCTCGACCGTCGAGAGGAGCATGACCAGCCCACGGCGGATCATCTGCTGGTCCTCCACCAGCAGCACTCGCCTCGGTGTCGTCTCCGTCACGAGGCGCGGCTCTCCCGTTCCCCGTCGGCGCCTCCGAGAGGGATCGAGAGGCGCAGGAGGAACCGGTCGCCGATGCGCCGCGCCGTCAACCGACCTCCGCGAGCCGTCGCGCGATCGTCGAGGCCGCGCAGCCCGAACCCCAGCACAGGCTCGCCGTCGCTGATCCCGTTGCTCCTTCCCGCGCCGATGTCGCTGAGCAGCGAGAGCTCGAGCCGGACGTCGTCCGTCTCGATATCGATGCGGACTCTGCGGGCAGCGCCGTGCCGCAGAGCGTTCGTCAGCCCTTCCTGCACGCCTCGGTAGACGACGAGCGCGGTCTCATCGTCGCTGGTGAGCACACGGTCCGACGCCTCGTCGCCGACCACATCCACGGTCACGCCCGTGCCGCGGAAGGACTCCGCGATCAACTCCAGCGCAGCCAGGCCGCGGGCGCCCGCGTCCCGGAAGGGACTGAGCGCTCGTACCCACATCCGCATGTCCGCGAGAGCCTCGCTCGACGTGGATCGGGCGGTGCGGACCTCGGCCCACGCCTGCTCGGCATCGGCGGAGCGCAGGCGATCAGCGAGCTCGAGACTCATCGAGACGAGGGTCAGCTTGTACCCGAGGCCGTCGTGGAGCTCGCGTGCGCTCCGGGCGCGCTCGTCCGACAGCAGCAGCTCCTTCTCCGTCTCGGAGGCGCGATGCAACCGCCTGATCACACGCTGGTCGGCGGATCGCTCGCTCTCGAAGCCGCGAAGAGAGAGTCCCAGGGCGATCCCGAAGCACATCAGCACGGCCACGGGCACCACGTTGAGCAGACCGTCGAGCACTCCGGAGAGCAGCGCCCTCCCCGAGCCGACGGCGCCCCCGACATGGAGGGCCAGTCCGACGGAGGCGACCCAGATCATCGCGTGCGCCCCTGCGCGGAGCGAGACGTCGACCACCGCGAACGCCACGACGAGGAGGAGGACCGGGATCGTGAAATCGAGCCGGCCGAAGACGACGACCGGCGTCGCCGCGACGATGGACACCGTCGTCACGGCGACCCCGTGTCCCGCTCGGATCAGTCGGGGCCGGACGGCCCAGAGCCCGGCGATCACAGGCACCAGCGCGAGCCATGTGACCGCGACCGCTGCACCCGTGCCTCTCTGCGCGGAGTCCACGACGCCCAGGATCCCTGCCAGGACGAGGCAGCACAGGGCGATCGCCTGAAGTGCGATGACGGTCCTGTCCACGGTGCTCGACAGGGACGGCGCGACCGCGACCCGCTCGTGTCCTGCCGCTGACGGCGCGGAGATCTCCGCCGCCGTCTCCGGAGTTGAGCCCATGTCGACAACTGTAGCTCCGACTCCGGGATGCCGACCCGTGACCGCAGTCACGCCCTCACCGTGACTCCGGTCATCCTCATCCGTGACTTCGGCGGGAGGTGGTCGACTGCGGACCTTCCTAGCCTCGAAGTCAGCGCCGGGAGCCGCATCCCGCACCGCGAGACAAGTCGGACAGGAAAGGGAAGCGATGCCGCTCGACCTCGAATATCTCCGGTACTGCCGCCCGGGCAACCCGTTCTACGCGGTCGCCGAGGAGGGGGACGACATCGATGGCGACGCCTTCGACGTCGCGTCCTTCGCTCCGGAGGACTGGCAGGTGAGGGAGTCGCGGCCGTGGCGGAACTGGATGCCGGACGGTTGCCTCCTCCCTCGTCAGGGATGGAAGCTCCACCTCTCGTCGACACTCGATGACGCGGAGAAGGTCCTCGCCGCTGCTGCACGCTACTGCTTCGCCTCCCGACTGCCTTTCAAGCATCTCTCGACCACCTCTCACCTTCTGATGCAGAACGGCAAGTACGCCGATCGAGCGGGAGCTGGGAAGTTCATCACCGTGTATCCCGGTTCGGACGACGAGTTCGCCCGAGCGCTGGAGGACCTCGACGTCCGTCTTCGCGGGTTCAGGGGCCCGTACGTACTGTCCGACCGGCGGTGGAAGTCCGGGCCTGTGCACTTCCGTTACGGCGCCTTCGTCCCGTCCGAGACGGAGAGCGGCTTCGTCTCGACGGTGCTCGACCCGGACGGGAACGAGGTGGAGGACGTCCGGCGGCCGACGTTCACACCTCCCCCGTGGGCTTCACTACCGGAGTCCGTCACTGTCGGGGCGGAGAACGAGGAAGAGGTCGCCTTCGGCTTCACGATGCTCTCAGCGCTGCACTTCTCGAACGGTGGTGGTGTCTATCTCGCTGAAGCGACGACCGACGAATTCGTGCCGATCGGGACGATCGTGGTCCTCAAGGAGGCGCGCCCGCACGCCGGGTTGGACGCCGACGGAGTCGACGCCGTGACTCGCCTGGCTCATGAGGAGGAGGTGCTCGTCGATCTGCAGTCCCTGGACTGCGTACCCGTCTTCTACGGATCCTTCACGGCCTGGGAGCACCGATACCTGGTCATGGAGCACATCGAGGGGAACGATCTGAAGCGCGAATGGATGACGAGGACTCCGCTGCTCCGACCAGCACCGTGGCGCGTCGGTGACCCTGCATACACCTCCTGGCTGACCACGACCGTCGCTCGCCTCGACGTTGCTCTCGCCTCCGTGCACCGCGCAGGATGGCTGCTCGGCGACATCCACCCGAAGAACGTCATCATGCGGAACGGCACGCACCCGTGCTTCCTCGACTTCGAGTTCGCGCATCGAATGGATCCGGAGTGGCGTTGTCGCCAGGGAGCGCCCGGCTACGAGCCCCTGGAAGGCCTGAACGGGACGGAAGCGGACGAGTGGTCGCTCGGCATCCTCGAACTCGATCTCCTCTTCCCCCAAGCGACGATCGCCGACCAGGGCAACGTCGCGAAGATCGAGCAGCTCCTCCGAGCAGCCGCAGACGATCTCGCGGTTCCGCCCGCCGTGCTGCGGTCGATCAGGACCTCCACCCTCGACGTACTCCCCGCCTCCGGTCAGAGGTCGATCGACGAAGACGTCGGTCGGTTCGCCGCCCTCTCGGACGACCAGCTGCGCGGCCAGATCGCCCGCGGTGTCGCATCGGTGCTTCAGTGGACGGACGACTCGCCGGTCGTTCCCGGAGACATCCCTGTCCTCGCCCGCGACAGCGCGGACCACCGTGCCGGATTCCCCTACGGCGCGGCTGGAGTCGTCGCTGTCTTAGGACGATCCGGAGATGTCGACCTCGAGGCCGCCGATCACTGGCTCGCCGCTCGCGTGGCCCAGGTGCGGTCGCGTGGTCTCTGCGGACGCGAGGGAATTCGCTACGCGGCTCGCCAGGCAGGACTCGCGCGCACACTCGAGGTCCTCGACCGCAGGCCCTCGGCCGCCCCTTCAGGTCCGACGCTGTGGTCGGGGTGGGCCGGTGCAGGGCTCGCCGAGCTCGCAGACGGAGGGGACCCGTCGGAGGCGGCCCACCATCTCACCACGCTGCTCGATGAGGACGTCCGAGGAGCCTCCGTCGGCCTCCTGCACGGATGGTCTGCGGCCGCGATCCTGTTCGCCCGACTCCACGAAGCCACTGGCGACGACTTGTACATCACGCTCGCGATACGAGCCGTCGACGCCGATCTGGCGCGCTGTGCGATCACCCGGAACAACACTCTCGAGTTCGATGAGGGATGGAGGACTCTTCCTTACCTGGGGATCGGCTCGACCGGGCCCGGCCTGGCGATCCTGGAGCTGCGGCGGGTCACGGGCGAGGAGCTCTTCGCCGATCCCCTCGCGTCCATCGACGCCGCCGCGTCCTACCAGCAGTGCGCGCAGGCCTCACTCGCCCACGGTCTGTCCGGATTCCTCGTCTACCTCCGCCGCCGCGTACTGCACCGCCCGAGCGCGGAACTCGAGGAGGTCCTCCGCTCGCACGTCCGGTCGCTGCGCCTGCACGCCGTGCTCGACGACACCGGCGTCTTCTTCCGCGGCAACCAGAACCTCCGACTCTCGTCGGACTACCTGACCGGCTCGCTCGGAGTGCTCGCAGCGCTCGACGAGCTCGAGACCGGACGCTCCGCCCTGCCGTTCGGACTCTGACCGAGTCGGCCCGAGACGAGGAGAGGAGGTGATCACATGAACCGGATCCTCGATTTCCAGACCCTCGAAGGTGAGGCCGACGCGCACGACGCCGCGCGCGTCAGCACCTTCAGCGTCATCTCGCCGTGCCCGGGCTGGCCCAGCTCGATCACGTGGGGCAACTGCTGATAGTCGCTACCGGGCGCCCGCGATCCAGCATGACGTGGATCGCGGGCGTCTCACGAGTAAGACGTCCCCACCTTCGTCGAGGAGAAACGCTCATGATCCCCACCCTCCAGGCTCGAGCCGTCGAGCAGGTCATCACCGTAGGCCGGCAGCGGACGACCGTCCTGCGGGGCTGCGACATCGATCTGGAAGGGGGCGGGCTCACCGCTGTCGTCGGCCGCTCCGGCTCCGGCAAGTCCTCTCTCCTGATGTGCCTCAGCGGACTGGACCGGCCGACGTCCGGCGTCGTCGAGGTCAACGGCCGGGACGTGAACAGGCTGTCAGCGGCCGATCGCGCTCGCATGCTCCGCGCCCAGATCGGGTTCGTGTTCCAGCAGTACAACCTCGTGCCCTTCCTCGATGTCGAGGAGAACATCGCGCTCCCCTTCAGGCTCGACCGATCACCCGTGCCGCACGACCTGATCGGTGGACTCGTGGAATCGTTCGGCCTGAGCGACCGGCGCCGTGCGCCGGCGCGAACGCTCTCGGGAGGTGAGCAGCAGAGGACCGCTCTCTGCCGCGCCCTTGCACGGCGGCCCGGCATCGTCTTCGCCGACGAGCCGACCGGCGCCCTCGACTCGCAGAGCTCGCGGGTCGTCCTGTCGACTCTGAGGACGATGGCGGACGAGGGCCAGATGATCGTGATGGTCACGCACGATCTCGACGCCGCAGCCCTCGCGGACACGGTCGTGGTGATGCACGATGGTCGGACCGTGCGGACGACCGGACGCTGCACCAGCCATGAGCTGCTGAGCATCCTCGAAGAGGCCGGAGCCTGACTCGTGTCCCGTTACGTCGTACGCCTGTTCGCCGACGAGTGGCGCCGATGGTCTCCCGCGATCGCTGTGGTCGCCCTGATGGCGACGCTGATCGGGTTGTGCGTTCAGCAGTTCGCCTGGACCGGCGACCCCGCATTCACCGCCGCTGTCACGGAGGCCGGCGTCGCGCTCGGGGAGTTCCGGATCCTCTCGATCACGATCTACACTGTCGTGGCGCTCGTCGGCTGGGTCGCCCTGACGATCGTCGGCCGAGCGAGCGTTCTGGCCACAGGACGCACGCACGCGCTCTGGCTCCTGCTGGGCGCCTCCCGAGCCCAGGTGTTCGTCGTCACTCTCCTCGTGCTCGGCATCGTGAGTCTCCTCGGCGCCGGCATCGGAGCGCTCCTCTCGACACTGCTGGCGTTCTGGGCGGTTCCCGCATTCAACGGTGCCGTCTCGTCCGAGGTCGATCTTCCGAGCTTCTCGCTCGCGCCCTGGGCTCCGGTGGTCACGCTGGCGCTCGGCACGCTCACCGCTCTGGCGGGCGGAGTCCTGCCCGCGCGCCGCGCCGCCCGCACGCCGCCGAGCGCCGCGCTGCGTGAAGTCGGGAGCGGTCGACCGGGTACGGCGATGCGCGCGGTGCGGATCGGCTGCGGCATCGCCCTCCTCCTCATCGCCTCCGGCCTTGTCACGGCATCCGCCTCTGCTCGAGAACTCGGAGCGACCGGACCGGCGCCGATGTTCAACCTGGCCGTCGACGTAGGAGGCAGCGTCCTCGTGGCCGTCTACCTCCTCTGCCCGGAGGTGATCGCGCTCGTCTTCCGGGCTCTGCACGCGCTCTCCGCCCGATCGGGTCTCGTCGTCGCGGCTCTCGGAATCCGCGCGGCAGCAGCCCGGGTGCAGGTCAGCACCGCCACGATCGCGCCGCTCACGGCAGGGCTGGGGGCGATCGCCGTGCTCCTGTGCGCGGTGGAGTCCGTCGTCGCCATGACGACGGCGGTCCGGCCCGGGACCCGCGCCGATCTCACCGATGTTCTGACGATCGTCGCAGTCGTAGCCGTGTCGATGCTCGCCACCAGCGCCACTGTCGTCGCTCTCTCTGCGCAGAACCGCGAGCGCGAGATCGCCCTGCTCCAGGCAGCGGGCCTGCAGCGCCGACAGATCATCGGGCTCGTCGTCTCCGAGAGCCTCGCGATGTCCCTCGCCGCTTCCACAGCAGCTGCCGCACCCGTCGCCGCCACCGGCGCGGTCTGCTGGCTCGTCAGTCGCGCAGCACTGGGCGAAGGGGTAGTGATCTGGCCGGTCCCGAGCGTCGTTCTCGGCCTCATCGGCTCGTGGATCGTGCTCTCGCTGATCCTCCTGATTCCCGCGCAGGCTCGGCTTCGCCGTCCCCCTGGACCGAGGTTGCGTGAGCAGGGTGTCTGACGTGATCACGGGTCGCGACGCACTGCCGCCTCGGGTTTCTGCGATCGCCGGACGGCTGCGACATCTCGCAGCTCTGCAGCCGTCGAGCGCAGCCGCGGAGCCGACAGGCCCCCGGCAGGTGCTCCTCCGGGATCCCGACGGGCGCCCCGTGCAGCACACCCTCGTCATCGCACCGCAGGAGTCTCTGGTGCTCTCGCCGGGCGCCGCCGCTTTCGCACTTGTGAGCGATCAGGACGGTGATGAGCATCACCGCATCCGCGTCGCCGTCGCGACCAGGAGCGGAGCCGTCGAGATCGTTCAGGACGAGCGCCCCGTCTCCCCGCGCATCCGATCGTTCTCGGACGGATTCCTCTGGATAAGGCGGAACGACGCGGGTCGGCCCTGGCAGGCGGTCTGGTGGCATCGCAGCCTGACGACTCCCCACGTGCTGCTCGAAGAGCCCGATCAGGCTCGGAGGCTCGATCTGCGCAGCGTCGCCGGGGCGATCGCCGTACTCGCATCGAGAGGGGCGCGCGACTCCCGGTACTGGGTGCTGACCGGAGAGGAGGGCAGTCCCCCGACGTGCCGTCGCCTCGACCTCGGCACGGAGAACGCGGATGTCTCCGCCTGCAGGGGCGGCCTCGCGGTCCTGTATCGACGGCACGGAGTCGTCCGGATGACCGGCTCGACGCGTCCTCTCGAGGTTCCCGTTCCGAAGGCCCTTCAGGCGGAGCACCTGCAGGAGGCCCAGGGTGAGCTCTTCGTACTCGGACGGTCGTCCGGCAGGAGAGCGGTGTGGCTGCCCGGCGGCGGGGCAGACGCGCTCTGGCTCGCGCCGACGGCCGGGACCCTTGTTCCCGCCGTCGATCCGATCACCCGCCACCCGATCATGCTCGTCTCCTCCCCTGCTCACCGCGCCCACTGCGTCACCCCTGTACCGGGTAAGGCACTCGCCACCGAGGTCACAGAACGGATGAAGGTCACGTCACTCACTGCGCCGAGCCGGGACGGCACCCTCGTCCCGCTCACCCTGATGACTCCTGACGGCGCCGACAGCTGTCCCGTCGTCGTCCACGTCTACGGCGCCTACGGCATCAGCCTCGAGGGGCCGTTCGATCCCTTCACGGACGACCTCCTCGCGCGCGGAGCCTCGATCGCCTACTGCCATGTCCGCGGGGGCGGAGAGAACGGCCCGGAGTGGCATCGGCAGGCGACCGGCCTCGGCCGCGAGCGCCCGATCGAGGACCTCCTCGCCTGCCTGGCGTTGCTTCGTGAGCTTCCAGGGATCGACTCGCACCGGCTCCTTCTCACCGCGGCGAGCGCGGGCGCGCTGGTCGCTGCGACGGTCTGCCTCCGTCGCCCCGCAGAACTCCGTGGCCTCCACCTCGTGCATCCCTTCCTCGATCCCGTCGGCGCGCTCGATGATCGCTCCGCAGCCGCGGCGGCGTCCGACCGTGAGGAGTTCGGTGACCCTGACTGGATCCTCGCGAGCGGGCTCTCTCCACTCGCGACGATCGCCACAATGGTGGGGCGGAGCCGACCGCTTCCGCGCGCGTGGATTCGAGCCGGTCTCCGCGATGCCCGAGTCGACGCGTCGGCGATCGCGGAATTCGCAAGCGCCTACCGGGCAGTGGCTGAGCGCGACGATCCCGCGCACGTCGTCCTCCGTGCGACCTCGGGCGGTCACCTCAGCGGACTGACGCCCGAGGAGTCCCACCAGGAGAACGTCCTCGCTCACGCCTGGACGCTCGACCTCCTCGGCCTGGCCTGACCCGTCGAGCGCAAGGACGAGGGCGATCGTTCCGGCGGGAGCCGATCTCGTCCAGGCGAGAACTGCCCTACGGCGTCACTGGCCGGCTCCCGACACCCCGCCCGCCGAGCCGTGCGGCATCGCCACGCACCGCCACAACGAGAACCCGGTGACCGCGGAGGCGTGCTCTCCCGACTCCGTCGCCGCCGGCCCCCACTCCTGCAGCTGTGTGCATCCGTCCGCCACCACGGCCTTCCGCACCGACTCGGTCGGTGGCGCCGAGTTCTTCAGAACCAGCAGAGGCGTGCGTCCTGCCGCGATCATCCCGGCGACGTCCTGCTCGGTGAAGACCCGCGCCTGGCCGGAGTAGCCGCCGTCGGTGAGCACGCTCGCGCCGGTCGCCGTGATGATCGGCGCCGAGATCGCCCAGGAGTCGGTGAGGAACAGGGGCGCTCCGTCCACCCCGCCGCCGGCGGCACGAGCAGCGGCGACCAGTGCGGTCTCGTCGGCGGTCATCGAGTCGTGCCCGCCGACCGCGTCCGGCGACGAGACCGCGAACGGAGCCGAGGTCTCGGCCCTCTGCGGGAAGCGCAGGCCGACGAGCGCGTCCCCGCCCGACCCGTCGAGGGACGCGTCGAGCACCTGGAGGCTGAACGCGATCGGCCCTGCCAGGATCACGACGGCCGCTGCGAGCGCGATCGAACGATGCCGGGCCGCGCCTCTGCTCGCCGCCGCACCGCCCCTACTCCACCGGGCCGCCACCGCGACCACGACGAGCCCTGCTCCGGCGAGCGCCGCGAACGGCAGGCCCAGCACCGCGGGCAGCTGCCCGCCCACGGCGAGCACCGCGCTCCACGCCGTCTGCGCGACGAGGAGGAGCGGCAGCACCAGCCGCGCGACGACCCGGGTCGACGCGAGCAGCCGCACCGCTTCCGCCCAGCCCAGCGCCGCGAGGAGCGCCAGCTGCACTCCGATCGCCGCGACGTAGGCGGTGTGCGGCACCGTCGCCACCGAGAGCACGCCCGCCGCTGTCACCAGCCACACCGCGAGGCAGACCAGGAGGGCGAAGGCACCGCGGGCACCTCCCCGCCTCCCCCGCCGCGGCCACCAGCGCACGGCGCCGAGCACCAGCCCGGCGAGCGCCGCGGGATACAGCCAGCCGACCTGCGTCGCGTACTGCGCCAGCAGCAGCTTGGCCGGCGAAGACCCCGCTGCTCCGCCCATCGTCGCCACGTGGGCGGAAGCGACGACGGCGCCGGGCACCGCTCCCGGGATCAGCCGGTCGAGCCCGTTGAACCCGAACACCATCGCGAAGACGTCGTTCCCCGTCGACCCGTCGATGTAGGGCCGGTCCCCTGCCGGCACCGCCTGCATCGCGACCATCCACGCCACCGAGGCGCCCACCGCGACGGCCAGGAGCCCGCCCGCACAGGCGAGCGCTCGGCGCCACCCGCGCACCCCGACGAGAGTCGCCACCACGAGCGCCGGCAGGACGAACCAGGCCTGCATCATCTTCGCCTGGAAGCCGATCCCGATGGACAGCCCGGTCATCAGCAGCGGCCACCACCGCTCCGTCAGCACCGCGCGCTGCCACCACACCAGCGCCACGGCGAGTGCCGCCGTGAGCAGCCCGTCCTCCATCGGGTGCCCGAACATCGACACGAAGATCGGCGTGCTCGCCGCCGCTGCCGCCGCGACCAGCCCGAGCCCCCGGCCGCCCCACCGGAGCCCGACGACCGAGCACGCCGCGACCGTGATCAGCCCCTCGATCAGCTGCGGCAGCGCGATCGACGACGTCGACATGCCGAACAGCCGGATGCTCAGCGCCTGCGGCACCGCGAACCCCGCCAGCTTGTCCAGCGTCACCGTGGCGGCGGGATCGAAGGCTCCGAACGCCAGCGCGTGCCACGACTCCGACATCGACCGTGCCGCCGCCTCGTAGAAGACGGCGTCTCCGCCCCGGGCGAGATTCCAGCCGGTGAGGGCCGTCGAACCGCACAGGATCGCGAGGAGGGTGAGCCGCGCCCACCAGCGTTCGCGCCACCAGCGGGCGAGCGGAGCGGAGTGGGTCACGTCCACCGACGCTAGGGAGCCGGCCTGCCGCCGCCCTTGCGGGCGGTCGGGGAGACGCCGTGCATGCCGCTCCGGCCTCTCAGTCCGGACGCCGCCGGCACGGCCGACGACCAGGAAGGGTGCCGCGCCGCCCCGGTCACCCTCTAGGGTGCGGACATGCCCCGCTCCATGGCCGACCTCTCCTTCCGCCGCGCCCAGTGGGAGCAGCGCTACGCACCGCACGTGGCTCCCGTGAACCGCTGGGTCGACGAGCTGCGGAACCCCTACGGACGCGGCTGGCTGCCCTACGTCGCGCCCCTGCACGGCGGAGTGGAGGCGCGCGTCCTCAGCGTCCTCCGCGATCCCGGCCCCGCCACTCAGGACGGCATCGGAAGCGGCTTCCTCTGCACCGAGAACGACGACCCGACGGCGGAGCTCATGGCCGGGCTGATGGACGAGGTGGGCCTCGCCCCCGCCGACCTGCTGCCGTGGAACGCCTACCCCTGGTACATCAACCGGGCCCCGAACGCCGAGCAGCTCGACGCCGGCGTCGAGACCGTCCTGCATCTGCTCGCGCTCGCCCCCGACGTCGAGGTGGTCCTCCTGCAGGGCGGCGACGCCGATCACGGCTGGCGGCGCCTCCTCAGGCGGCACCCGGCGATCGAGCGCGAGCGCGGCCTCACGGTGATCCGCACCTTCCATCCGTCGCGACAGGCGCTCTGGGCACGGGATCCCGCCGAGCGGGAGGCGCGCTCCGCTCGACGTCGCGTGGCTTTCGCCGAGGTCGCCGCAGCGCTCCGGTGAGCGGTCCGCAGCGTCACGACGAGGCCCGGAAACGACGGAAGCCCTGACGACGACCAGTGGTCTCATCAGGGCTTTCCGTCGGGCTGACAGGATTTGAACCTGCGACCCCTTGACCCCCAGTCAAGTGCGCTACCAAGCTGCGCCACAGCCCGTGGCAGACCGGGCCGAGGCCCGGGCAACTCGACTACCTTAGCGGATGCCGACGCCGGAAGTGAAAACGAGCGGGCCCCGTAGACTCGCTGGGCGGAACGCGTCGGCACGGGTCGACGCGCCGTCGGCAGCTCGGGAGGCGTCAGCAGTGGATGCGCGGCAGAAGCGATCACAGGTGGCCCTGCACCGGGCGATCGTCGAACTCGCGACCGGCCGCGACGTCGCCACCCTCACCGTCTCCGAGATCACCGATCTCGCCGGCGTGAACCGCTCCACCTTCTACGCCCACGCCTCGTCCGCCGCGGAGCTGCTCTGCGCCGCCCTGCAGGACGAGCTCGACGCGATCCGGGAGGGCTACCTCCAGCAGCTCCGGAGCGGTGCCGCGACCGACGCGAGCATCCGCGAGGGCACCTCCCGCGTCCTCGGCCACCTGGACGGCCACCGCGACCTCTACCTCCGCGCCTTCGACGCCCCCGGCGGGGACTCGGGCCTCCGCGCGATGCTGGCAGGGCACTTCCGCACCGCCGTCTCCGCGACGCTCGACACGGGGATCCTCGACGTCCCGGCCGCGGACGCACCGCTCGGCTTCCTCGAGGACGCGACGGCCTCGTTCCTCGCGGCGGGCTCCGTCGGCCTGATGGAGCAGTGGCTCCGTCTGCCCGCGCCCCGCGATCCCGGCAGCTACCTCGCCGCCTACCGACGGCTCCTGCCGCCGTGGTGGCCCTTCGCCACCGGCGACTGACCGGCCTCGTCGGGCGCCGCTGCGCAGACGCTCGCCGAGAGAGTCGACCGCTCGGCTCGAGGGCGGCCGCAACTCCGCAAGCCGGACCGCGCGGCTCCTCGCTCCCTCTCGAGAGAGCTGTCCCGCTCGGCCGTGACGCCTCGGCAGCAGCATCCGCCCCCTCGACTCGACGACCGCTCCTCCCGGAGACGCGGACGGCCCGCGGGAGGAGCTCCCACGGGCCGGACACGGTACGGCTGCGCTCAGCGCGCGCGCTTCTCGCGGACGCGCATGTTGACGTTCACCGGCGACCCCTGGAAGCCGTAGATCTCGCGCAGGCGGCGCGCGATGTAGCGGCGGTAGCCCGGGTCGAGGAACCCGGTCGTGAAGAGGACGAATGTCGGCGGGCGCGACGAGGCCTGCGTGCCGAAGAGCACGCGGGGCTGCTTGCCTCCGCGGAGGGGGTGCGGGTGCGCCGCGGTGAGCTCGGCGAGGAACGCGTTGAACTTGCCCGTCGGGATGCGCGTGTCCCACGACTCGAGGGCGAGCTCGAGCGCCGGCACGAGCTTCTCGAGGTGGCGGCCGGTGCGGGCCGAGATGTTGACGCGGGGCGCCCACGCCACGTGGGCGAGGTCGGTCTCGATCTCGCGCTCGAGGTAGCGGCGGCGCTCGTCGTCGAGGAGGTCCCACTTGTTGAAGGCGAGCACGAGCGCCCGGCCCGACTCCAGCACCAGGTCGATGATGCGGACGTCCTGCTCCGAGATCGGCTGCGAGACGTCGAGGACGACGACGGCGACCTCGGCCTTCTCGAGCGCGGTCGAGGTGCGCAGCGACGCGTAGAAGTCGGCGCCCTGCTGGAGGTGCACGCGGCGGCGGATGCCCGCGGTGTCGACGAAGCGCCAGACCTTGCCGGCGATCTCGACCTGCTCGTCGACCGGGTCGCGCGTGGTGCCGGCGAGCTCGTTGACGACGACCCGCTCCTCCCCCGCCGCCTTGTTGAGCAGGCTGGACTTGCCAACGTTCGGGCGGCCGAGGATCGCGACGCGGCGCGGCCCGCCGACCTCGCGCTTGGCGACGGCCGACTCCAGAGGGAGCTTCTCGAGCACCGCGTCGAGAAGGTCGGCGACGCCGCGGCCGTGGACGGCCGAGACGGGGCGGGGCTCGCCCAGGCCGAGCGACCACAGCGAGGCGGCGTTCGGCTCCTGGCGGGCGTCGTCCACCTTGTTGGCGGCGAGGAAGACCGGCTTCTTCGTCTTGCGCAGCAGCTTCACGACGTGCTCGTCGGTCGCGGTCGCGCCGACGTTCGCGTCGACGACGAAGATGACGGCGTCGGCGAGGTCGATGGCGATCTCGGCCTGCATGGCGACGGAGGCGTCGATGCCGCGGGCGTCGGGCTCCCAGCCGCCGGTGTCGACGATGGTGAACGCCCGGTCGATCCACTCCGCCTTGTAGGACACGCGGTCGCGCGTGACGCCCGGGGTGTCCTCGACGACGGCCTCGCGGCGGCCGAGTATGCGGTTCACCAGCGCGGACTTGCCGACGTTGGGGCGGCCCACGATCGCCACGACCGGGAGGGCGGGGAGGTAGCGGACGTCGTCCGAGTCCTCCCCGGCGAACTCGAGGAGGTCGAGGTCCTCCTCGTCGAGGTCGTAGTCCTCGAGTCCGCTGCGGAGCGCCTGCGCGCGCGAGGAGGCGAGCTGCTCGTCGAGGTCGCCGAGGCGCTCGACGAGGTCGTCGTCTCCGAAGTTCAGCTCGTCGTCACCGACGTGCGTGTCCTGTGCCATGACCGGCCCTTGCTCTCGAAGTTCGGACCTCGGCGACGACCGCGTCGACGGTCTGCTCGAAGTCGAGATGAGTGGAGTCGAGAAGAGTGACTCCTTCTGCGGCGTTCATGAAGTCGACCACCTGCGAGTCGGCGCGGTCCCTCGACCGCAGCGCCTGACCCGTCGCCTCGGCGGATTCCGTGGTGACCTCGCGCGAACGCCTGGCCATTCTAGCCTCTTCGCTCGCCGTCAGCAGGATCCGGACCGGAGCGGTCGGTGCGACGACCGTCGTGATGTCGCGGCCCTCGACGATGATGCCCTCCCGACGCGTCTCGCCGATGATCCTCCGGAACAGCAGGGTGATCCTCCGACGGACCTCGGGGACCTTCGCCACGGCCGAGACGCGCGCGGTCACCCGGGGCTCGCGGATGGCGGTGGTCACCTCGGTCGGACCGACCCACACCGAGTACGACTCGGGGTCGGTGCCGATGGAGTAGTCGAAGCCGTCGAGCGCGTCGACGATCGCGTCCTGGTCCTCGAAGTCGAGGCCGCGGTCGAGCCCGTGCCAGGCGAGCGCGCGGTAGGCCGCTCCCGTGTCGAGGAACTCGAAGTCGAGGCGGAGGGCGGCAGCCCTCGACACGCTGGACTTGCCGCTGCCGGCCGGGCCGTCGATGGCGACCACGACGGACTCGCCGAAGTCGCCCTGCTCGGCGGCCTCGGAGCGCGCCTCGCGCTCGGGAGCCGCGCCCCCGTCCTCCGGGATGCTCTGCTGTGCCCGGCGGGCGGGCGTCATCCTGTTCAGGCCGCCCTCCTGCCTGTTCTGCTCGGTGCTCATCCGGCGATCCTCCAGCCGCGTATGGTCAGTTCTTCGGTCAGCGGCGCGACCGCCTCGGGCACGACCGAGATCTCGGCGAGACCCACTCGACGCCCCTGCGCGTGCTCGAGGCGCACGTCCTCGAGGTTGACGCCCGCCTCGCCGATCTCCACCAGGAGCCGCGCGAGGGTTCCGGGAGAGTCGTCGACGAGGACGATCAGGGTCGAGAAGCGCTGGTCCTGGCCGTGCTTGCCGGGCAGGCGCGCCACTCCGGCGTTGCCCGCGGCGAGGTGCTCGGCGAGCACGCGGCGCGAGCCGGGCGCCTCGAGGTCGCGGAGCGCGTCGGCGACCGCGGCGACGTCGTCGCGGAAGGCGTCGAGCACCGCGACGACGTGCTCGCGGTTCGCGGCCAGGATCTGCATCCAGAGCTCGGGGGCCGAGGCCGCCAGGCGCGAGACGTCGCGGACGCCCTGCCCGGCGAGGCGGAGCGCCGCGTTCGGGGCGTCGAGGAGGCGCTGGCCGAGCAGTGACGAGATCACCTGCGGGGCGTGCGAGACGAGGCCGACCGAGAGGTCGTGCTCCTCCGGGTCCATCTCGACGATGGTGCCGCCGAGGTCGAGAGCGAGGCCCTCCACCCTTGCGAGCGCGTCGGGCGCGGTCTCGCCGTCGCGGCAGATCACCCAGGGTCTGCCGACGAAGAGGTCTCCCCGCGCGGCGACCGGTCCGCCGCGCTCGCGGCCGGCCATCGGGTGCGAGCCGATGTAGCGGGCGAGGTCGACGCCGCGGGAGCGCAGCTCGCGCAGCGGCTGGGTCTTGACGCTCGCCACGTCGGTGACGACGGCTCCGGGGTGCGCCGCGAGCTCGCGCTCGACGACGCTCGCGGTGACGTCAGGGGGGACGCAGACGACGACGACGGAGGGCCGGTCGTCGGCGGAGGCGGCGCGGCCGGCCCCGTAGTCGATGGCGAGGGAGAGGCTCGCGGGCGAGGCGTCGTCGAGGACGACGTCGATCCCGCGGGAGGCGAGGCCGAGGCCGATGGAGGCGCCGAGCAGTCCGGAGCCGACCACCCGCACCGTCCCGGTCGTCCGCATCGCGGGCGGCGCGGGGTGCAGGAGCTCGTTCACCCCGACAGCCTAGCGATCGGCGCGGCGCTGCTTGTCGGCGCCGGACCGGCGCGGAGGACCGTCGCTCCGCCCGCCGCCGGCGGAGGAGCCGCCGCGATCCGAGGATCGCCCGGCCGAGCCGCGCTCCGCCGGGGCGACGCGCTCGCCGCTGTCAGGCCGGGGCCGCCGCGCACCCGCGCTCGCCTTCTTCGAGGGGACCGCGGGAGCGGCCGCCACCGCCTCGCCGCCCTGCCGCGCGATCGTGAGCAGCGCGCCCAGCTCCTCCCGGGTCAGGTCGCGCAGATCGCCCGAGCGCAGGGTGCCCAGGTGCAGCGGCCCGAACTGGCGCCGGACGAGCTCGATCACCGGGTGGCCGACCGCCGCCATCATCCGGCGGACGACCCGGTTGCGACCGGAGTGCAGGGTGATCTCGACGAGCGAGGCGTTCGAGCGGCCCTCCGGCCGGCCGAGGAGACGCGCCTTGTCGGCGGCCACCGGTCCGTCGTCGAGCTCGATCCCGGAGGTCAGCGTCGCGATCGTCTGCGGGAGGACCTGCCCGTGCACCTTCGCGATGTAGGTCTTCGTCACTCCGAACGACGGGTGCGCGAGGACGTGGGCGAGCTCGCCGTCGTTGGTCAGCACCAGCAGGCCCGAGGTCTCGGCGTCGAGGCGCCCGACGTTGAACAGCCGCTCCTCGAAGTTCTTCGTGTAGAGGCTGAGGTCGGTGCGTCCGTTCTCGTCCGCCAGCGAGCTGACGACGCCGATCGGCTTGTTGAGCATGACGTAGCGGCGCGAGGTGTCCAGCTGCACCGCGACCCCGTCGACCTCGATCCGGTCGGTCACCGGATCGATGCGGCGGCCGAGCTCGTCCGCCACCTCGCCGTTGACGCGGATCCGCCGCGCCACGATCATCTCCTCGACCACTCGTCGGGAGGCGACCCCCGCTGCCGCGAGGACCTTCTGCAGTCGTTCGCCGTCGGGGCCGCTGTCAGGCGCGCTCATCGAATCCGTCTCTTCCGTCGCTCAGTAGGGGGGAGATCTTCGGCAGCTCGTCGAGCGAGGTGAGGCCGAGGTGCACGAGCAGCTGCTCGGTGGTGCCGTAGAGGACCGCGCCCGTCTCGGGGTCGTGGCCGACCTCCGCGATGAGGCCGCGGCCGAGGAGGGTGCGCGCGACGGAGTCGACGTTGACCGCGCGGATCTGCGCGACCTGACCGCGCGAGACCGGCTGCTTGTAGGCGATCACGGCGAGCGTCTCGAGCGCCGCCTGCGAGAGCCGCGTCGGGTTCTGCGTCAGGACGAAGTCCTTGACCACCGGGTCGTACTCGCGGCGCACGTAGATCCGCCAGCCGGCACCGACCTCGCGCAGCTCGAAGCCCCGGCGGATCGCCCCGTCGGCGCCGTCGTAGTCGGCTACCAGGCGCTCGATCGACTGGCGGACCACGGCGATCGGCCTCGACAGCGCGGTCGCGAGGGAGGCGAGCGGCTGCGGCTCGTCCGCGACCATCAGGATCGCCTCGATCGCCCGGTCGATCTCGAACGCGACGGTCCCGGGGCCGGCGTCAGGAGTCATAGTCGGCTCCGAGCGCGGCGAGGCTCGCATCGCTCCACTGCTCGGCGACCCAGCGCAGCGTGAGCTCGCCGAGCGGCTCCGGCTGGTCGAACGAGATCGCGGCGTGCCGGTAGAGCTCGAGCACGGCCAGGAAGCGCGCGACGATCACGCCTTTCTCGTCGGCGTCCGCGATCAGCTCGCCGAAGGTGGCCCTCCCGCGGGCGCGCAGCATCGCCACGACGTGGGCGGCCTGCTCCCGGATGCTGATCTGCGGGGCGTGCAGGTGGTCCAGGCCCACCGTCGGCAGCTCGCGCGGAGCGAGGGCGACGGTCGCGAGGGCGGCGAAGTCGGCGGGCGACAGGGTCCAGACGAGCTCCGGCTTCGCGGACCGGTACTCCTCCTCCAGAGGCACGTCGCGCACGTGGCGGGCGGTCTCGATCGCGATCCGCCCGGCGAACCACGACGACACCTGCTTGAAGGCCCGGTACTGCAGGAGCCGGGCGAACAGCAGGTCTCGCGCCTCCAGCAGCGCCGCGTCCTCCGCGTCCACGAGCTCGCCCTGGGGCAGGAGTCCGGCGATCTTCAGGTCGAGGAGCGTCGCGGCGACGACGAGGAACTCCGACGCGCGGTCCAGCCCCTCGAGCGAGTCGATCCCGTGCAGGTACGAGAGGAACTCGTCCGTCACGGCGCTCAGCGCGATCTCGGTGATGTCGACCTGCTGCTTCGCGATGAGGCTCAGCAGGAGGTCGAACGGACCCTCGAAGTTGGTCAGCGCGAGGTGGAACCCGGTGGGAGCGGCGCGCTCCTCGAGGAGGACCTCAGGCGACCGCGCCACGCGAGATCAGCTCCCTGGCGAGCTTGCGGTACGCCTTCGCGGCGTTGTGCTCGGGCGCGAACTGGGTGATCGGGACGCCGGACACGCTGGCGTCCGGGAACTTCACCGTGCGGCCGATCACCGTCTCGAGCACGCTGTCGCCGAAGGCGTCGACCACCCGGTCGAGCACCTCCCGCGAGTGCAGGGTGCGGGAGTCGTACATCGTGGGCAGGATGCCGTCGAGCTCGATCACCGGGTTGAGCCGGTCGCGGACCTTGTCGATCGTCTCGATCAGCAGGGCGACGCCGCGCAGCGCGAAGAACTCGCACTCGAGCGGGATGAGGACGCCGTGGCTCGCGGTGAGCGCGTTGACCGTGAGCAGGCCCAGCGAGGGCTGGCAGTCGATCAGGATGACGTCGTAGTCCGCGCTCACCTTGCGGAGCACCCGGGCGAGGATCTGCTCGCGCGCGACCTCGTTGACGAGGTGGACCTCGGCGGCGGAGAGGTCGATGTTGGCCGGGATGACGTCCAGGCCCGGCACGCGGGTCCTCCGGATCGCCTCGGCCGGGTCCTTCACGGTGCCGAGGAGCAGGTCGTAGATCGTGATGGCGTCGTAGGTCGTGACCCCGAGGCCGGCCGAGAGGGCGCCCTGCGGGTCGAAGTCGATGGCCAGTACGCGTCGGCCGTACTCGGCGAGGGTCGCGCCCAGGTTGATGGTCGTCGTCGTCTTGCCGACGCCGCCCTTCTGGTTGCAGAGGGAGATGATCCGAGCGGGGCCGTGACCGGTGAGCTCCACCGGCAGCGGGAAGTCGCGCAGAGGGCGGCCGGTCGGGCCGAGCGTCGGGGCTTCGAGACCGGTGAGCTCGGCCTTGTCGTCCGTCTTGCGTGTCACCTGCGTCGTCCTCGCTTCCGTGGCGGCGTGCGCTCCCGCGCGGCCTCCGACGAGTGTACCGGCGCCCCGCTCCCCGGCCGCCGCGCCCCGCCGCGCGGGGCCGCGGCTCTAGCGCCGCGCTCGCGGGTGCGCAAACGTGTAGACGTCCCGGAGCGTGTCCGCCGTCACCAGCGTGTAGATCTGCGTCGTCGCCACCGAGGCGTGCCCGAGGAGCTCCTGCACCACGCGGACGTCGGCACCGCCCGCGAGCAGGTGGGTCGCGAACGAGTGCCGGAAGGTGTGCGGCGAGATCTCCCGGTCCAGCCCGGCCTTCTCGGCGACGGCGCGGATGACCAGCCAGGCGCTCTGCCTCGACAGGCGGCTCCCGCGGACCCCCAGGAAGAGCGCCGGCGTCGCGCGTCCCCTCCGCGAGAGCTCGGGCCGCGCACGCACAAGGTACTCGTCGACCGCCTCGCGGGCGAAGCGGCCGAGCGGCACCATCCGCTGCTTGGACCCCTTGCCCGTCAGCCGCACCACCTCCGCGGCGACCACGTCGTCGACGTTCAGGTCCACCGCCTCCGAGATGCGCGCGCCCGTCGCGTAGAGCAGCTCCAGCAGGGCCCGGTCCCGCAGGTCCGCGAGCTCCTCGCCGCGCGCCGCGTCGAGCAGTGCCGCCATCTGCTCGACCGTGACCGCCTTCGGCAGGGTCATCGGGACCTTCGGCGGCATCACGTCCCGGGCAACGTCGTCCGCGACGACCCCCTCCTCGAGGGCGAAGCGGTGCAGCCCTCGGACGCTCGAGAGGATCCGTGCGCGCGAGCTCGCCGCGAGCGGCCGCTCCGGGCGTGCGGCCAGCCAGGAGGAGAACTCCCCCACGTCGACCCGTCCGAGCTGCGCCAGATCGACGGTCCCGCGCTCCTCGAGCCAGCCGAGGTAGAGCTCCAGGTCGCGCCGGTAGGCCGCGAGCGTGTGCGCCGAGAGCCCGCGCTCCACGCTCGCCTGCCGGAGGTACGCCTCGGCGCAGGCGCGGGGGCTCACCCCCGGGGGTGGCGGACCCGCGGGTGGCGCGTCCACGGCGAGGACGCGTCGCCCAGCCCGTCCCAGTCGCGCGAGCGGAACGCGTGCGCCGCGAGCACCGCGATCGACAGCGAGGGGTTCTGCACCCGGCGGGCGAGGACCGCCTCGACCGCCTCGTCCAGCGGCACCCACCGCAGCTCCATGTCCGCCTCCTCCGCCTCGCGGTCGAAGTCGGAGCCGGTGGACGAGAGCCCGCGGGCCAGGTAGATCCGGATGACCTCGTCGCTGCCGCCCGGCGAGGTGGCGAACTCCGAGAGCAGGTCCCAGCGCTCGGCCTGCAGGTCCGTCTCCTCGCCCAGCTCCCGCTGAGCGGCGACCAGGGGATCCTCGCCCTCGACGTCGAGCAGGCCGGCCGGGATCTCCCACTCGCGGGTGCGGACAGGGTGCCGGTACTGCTTGATCAGGGCGACGCGGTCCTCGTCGTCGAGGGCCAGCACGGCGACGGCTCCCGTGTGATCGAGGAACTCCCGGCGCAGCTCGCCGCCGCCGTAGCGGAACGTCTCGGCGCGGACGCCCCAGACCATCCCGTCGAAGACGCGCTCACTGGTCAGGACCTCCGGCTCGACGAGCTCGTCCGACAGCGGCTCACTCATCGGCGCCCGCCTCCGATGCCGGGAAGAGGCGCGAGGCCTCCTGGCGCTCGAGGGCGGCGGTCACGAGGCCGCGGAAGAGCGGGTGCGCGGCGTTCGGGCGCGAGCGGAGCTCCGGGTGCGCCTGCGTGCCCACGTAGTAGGGGTGCTTCTCGCGGGGCAGCTCGACGTACTCCACGAGGTGGCCGTCGGGCGAGAGGCCCGAGAACCAGAGCCCCGCCTCGGCGATCCGGTCGCGGTAGCGGTTGTTGACCTCGTAGCGGTGACGGTGGCGCTCGGCAGCCTCAGGTGCGCCGTACACCTCGGCGACGATCGAGCCCTCGGCGAGCTCGGCCGTGTAGAGGCCGAGGCGCATCGTGCCGCCCATGTCCCCGGACGCGAGGATCTCGACCTGCTCGGCCATCGTCGCGATGACGGGGAACTCCGTCTCCGGGTCGAACTCCGACGACGAGGCCCCCTCGAGGCCGGCCTCGTTGCGGGCGTACTCGATGACCATGCACTGCAGGCCGAGGCAGAGCCCGAGGGTCGGTATCCCGTTCTCCCGCGCGAAGCGCAGCGCGCCGAGCTTGCCCTCGATGCCGCGGATGCCGAAGCCGCCGGGCACGCAGATTCCGTCGAGCTCGGAGAGCGCCTTGGCCGCAGCCTCGGGGTCCTCGAGCCCGTCGGAGGCGATCCAGCGGATGGCGACCTTCGTCTGCTGCGCGAAGCCGCCGGCCCGCAGAGCCTCCGTCACGGAGAGGTAGGCGTCGGGCAGGTCGATGTACTTCCCGACCAGGCCGATGGTGACCTCGTGCTTGGGCTCGTGCACGGCCTCGAGCAGTCGCGACCAGCCGTCCCAGACGACCTCGCCGGCCGGGAGGCCCAGCTGGTCGATGATGTAGGCGTCGAGGCCCTGCTCGTTGAGCATCTGCGGGATCTCGTAGATCGACGCGACGTCCTTGGCGTTGACCACGGCCTGCTCGTCGACGTCGCACATCAGCGCGATCTTGCGCTTGTTCGACTCCGACACGGGCCGGTCGCTCCGCAGCACCAGCGCGTCCGGCTGGATGCCGATCGAGCGCAGCGCCGCGACGGAGTGCTGGGTGGGCTTGGTCTTCTGCTCGCCGGAGGCGCCCATGAAGGGCACCAGCGAGACGTGCACGAAGAAGACGTTGCGGCGGCCGAGCTCGTGGCGGACCTGGCGGGCCGACTCGATGAACGGCTGGCTCTCGATGTCGCCGACGGTGCCGCCGATCTCGGTGATGATGACGTCCGGCTGCGGGTCGTCCTCCGACTGGAGGCGCATGCGCCGCTTGATCTCGTCCGTGATGTGCGGGATGACCTGGACCGTGTCGCCGAGGTACTCGCCGGCGCGCTCCCGCGCGATGACCCGCGAGTAGATCTGGCCGGTCGTGACGTTCGCGGCCTGGTTCAGGTTGATGTCGAGGAAGCGCTCGTAGTGGCCGATGTCGAGATCGGTCTCGGCGCCGTCGTCGGTCACGAAGACCTCGCCGTGCTGGAACGGGTTCATCGTCCCCGGGTCCACGTTGAGGTACGGGTCGAGCTTCTGCATGACGACGCGCAGCCCGCGCGCGGTCAGCAGGTTGCCCAGGCTCGCGGCAGTGAGTCCCTTGCCGAGCGAGGAGACGACACCGCCGGTGACGAAGATGTGCTTCGTGATCTTCGAGGGGGCGTCCTGCCCGGCCGTCGAAGCGCTCCGGGTCGAGGACCCGGAGGAGCCCTGGGGATCCGAGGGAGAAGAAGAGGAAAGGCCCGCGTTCGTAAAGTCCACCACGGGGTTCCACCGTAACAGCAGAACGGCGGCGGCGGACCGCCCGGGACGGATCGATGTCGTCCCGGGCCGCTCGCGATCAGCCCCGTCGGCTCGATTCGAGGAGCTCCCGCGCATGAGCGAGAGCGTTGGCGGAGTCGGTGAGCCCCGAGAGCAGGCGCGCCATCTCGGACACCCGCTCCTCGGAGTCGAGCTGCGTCACGGCGCTCGAGGTCACCGCGCCGTCCGAGCCCTTCTCGACGCGGAGGTGGTTCGTGGCGAATGCGGCGACCTGCGCGAGGTGGGTCACCACGATGACCTGCGACGTCTCGGCGAGCCGCGCGAGCCGTCGGCCGATCTCGATCGCCGCTGCTCCGCCGACCCCTGCGTCGACCTCGTCGAAGACGAACGTCGGCACGGGGTCGTTGGCGGCGACCACGACCTCGATCGCGAGCATCACCCGCGAGAGCTCGCCTCCCGAGGCTCCGCGGGCGAGGGGCCGGGGTGCGGCCCCGGTGTGCGGCTGGAGCAGCATCTCGACGGAGTCGCGCCCGTGGACGCTCGGCTCCCCCGCGGCCGTCACCTTCACGTGCAGGCGCGCATCCGCCATGGCCAGCGCGGTGAGCTCGTCGCTGACCCGCTCCCCCAGCTCGGCGGCCGCCGCGGTCCGCAGCTCGGTCAGCCGGGTCGCGAGGCGGTCGACGAGGTCCGCGTCGGCCGCGGTGGCGGCCTCGAGAGCCGCGATCCTCTCGTCGTCGCCGTCGAGCTCGAGCAGGCGGAGTCCGGAGGAGTCCACCAGGTCGAGCACGTCGTCCAGGGTCGGTCCGTAGGTGCGGGCGAGCAGGGACAGCTCCGCCCGCCGGTTCTCGATCAGCTCCAGGTCGTGCGCGCCGTCGAGGTCGAGCTCCGCCAGGTAGGAGGAGAGCCCGCCGGCGGCGTCGACGAGGAGCACCGCCGCCTCGCCGAGCGTCTGGACCGTCGGCTGCAGGGCGGCGTCGTGCTCGGCCGCCCGCTCCAGCACGCGCCGCGCCGTCTCGAGGAGCCCGAGCGCGTCCCGCCCGTCCAGCTCCTCGGACGAGATCGCCTCGCGGGCCTCGCCGGCGGCGAGCCGGAGCTGCTCGATGCTCCCGAGCCGGGCGGACTGCGCCGCGAGCTCGACGTCCTCCCCGCGCTGGGGGGCGACCACCTCGATCTCGGCGAGGGCGGAGCGGAGCCGTTCGGCTTCGCGGGCGCGCGTCTCCCGGGCCTCGGTGAGCGAGTCGAGCTCCTCCCGGTTGGCCCGCCAGCGCTCGAAGGCGCTCGCGTAGTCGCGGAGGGCGTCGGCGAGACCGGGTCCGCCGAACCGGTCGAGCGCCTCACGCTGCGCCGCGGCGGAGCGGAGGCGGATCTGGTCCGACTGCCCGTGCACGACGACCAGCTGATCGGCGAGCTCGCTCAGCACGCTGACCGGTGCGCTCCGGCCGCCGACGACGGCTCGCCCGCGTCCCTCCGCCGAGACCGAGCGCGCGAGGAGCAGCTCCGGGCCGTCGAGATCACCGCCGGCGTCGTGGACCCGCTCGGCGACCGGGCCCTGCTCTGGGACCAGCCAGCGCCCCGACACCCAGGCCTGCTTCGCTCCCGAGCGCACCGCGGACGCGTCAGAGCGCGCGCCCAGCACGAGGCCGAGCGCCGTGACCACCATCGTCTTGCCGGCGCCGGTCTCGCCGGTGACCGCGGTGAAGCCCGGTCCGAGCGGGAGCGTCGCCTCGGCGATCACTCCGAGGTCGCGGATCTGCAGCTCTTCGAGCATCGGGCCTTACTCCGTCTCCGCCGACCCCCGCCATCCGCGGATGGGGAGACCGAACTTGTGCACGAGTCGATCGGTGAAGGGGGCGTCGTGCAGGCGCGCGAAGCGCACCGGCACGGGCGAGCGCCGGTAGACGACGCGCGCTCCCGGCGGCAGCTCGTAGGCGCGCCGGCCGTCGGCCCAGAGGACGCCGACGCCGTCGGTCCTCTCCTTGACCTCGACGGCGAGGCTCGACGACGGGCCCACGACGAGGGGCCGCGCGAAGAGCGCGTGGGCACTGAGCGGAACGAGGAGCATCGCCTCGACGGTCGGCCACACGACGGGGCCGCCCCCGGAGAAGGCGTAAGCGGTGGAACCGGTCGGAGTGGACACGACGATGCCGTCGCAGCCGAAGCTCGACAGCGGACGTCCGTCGACGCCCACCATGACCTCGAGCATCCGCTCGCGACTGCCCTTCTCGACGGTGGCCTCGTTGAGCGCCCAGGTCTCGTAGACGACGGCCTCGTCGATCTTGACGCGCACCTGCAGGGTCATGCGCTCCTCGACCGCGTAGTCGCCGTCGAGCGCACGGGCGACGGCGTCGTCGAGATCATCCCGCTCGCTCTCCGCGAGGAACCCGACGTGGCCGAGGTTCACGCCGAGCAGAGGGGCCGTCCCGGACCGGACGATCTCCGCTGCGCGGAGGATGGTCCCGTCCCCGCCGAGCACGAACACGAGCTCGATGGACTCGAGCGGCACGTCGGACCCGAGCACGGCGACGTCGCTCAGATCCGGAGCGACCGCGACGATGTCTCCCTTGTCGTCGGCGCAGAGGACGGGGTGGGCGCCGGAGTTCCGGAGGCGCTCGACGACGAGGACCGCCGCATCGAGGGAGTCCGTCCGTCCGGTGTGGGCGACGACGAGGATGTTGCGCTCGTCACGAGGGGACTGCATCGAGGGTGTGTCCTTCTGGTCGGTCGACAGCGGCGGACACGATCGCGTCATCCGGTTGTGAGCGCGGTGACCGCGTCCCTCCATTCTGTCGGAATCGTTCCGCGGTCGCGGTGGAGGTGCGCCAGATACTCGCGATTCCCAGCGCCCCCCGGGAGTGGCGACTCGGCCAGCCCGACGACGCCGAGCCCCAGGTCCCACGCCGACCACAGGACGTCCGAGAGGGCCTCGCGACGCAGCTCCGGATCCCGGACGATCCCCTCCCGCACTCCCAAGCGGCCGACCTCGAACTGCGGCTTCACCAGCACCACGAAGTCGGCGAGTGGATCCACGGAGGCGGCGACGGGAGGCAGAACCATCCGCAGGGAGATGAAGGACACGTCGGACACGACCAGGTCCGGGACGATCTCGGTCCTGGCGGCTTCGGCGAGCCGGGCGGCGGTGAGATCCCGCGCATTGAACCCCTCCACCACGTGGACGCGATCGTCGGACCGGATCCGGGGAGCGAGCTGGGCATGCCCGACGTCGAGGGCGATCACCGAGGCGGCGCCGCGCTCGAGCAGGACCTGCGAGAACCCGCCCGTCGACGCCCCGACGTCGAGAGCGTTCCGGCCGGCGACTCGCACCGTCGCGAAGGTGTCGAGGGCGGCGAGCAGCTTGTGGGCGGCCCGGCTGACGTAGTGGTCGAGGCCGGCGACCGCGACGTCCTGATCGTCGCGGACGCGGATCGAGGGCTTCAGTGCAGGGACGCCGTCCACCGTCACCAGACCGTCGGCGATCATCCGAGCGGCATGGGTGCGGGACCGGGCGATGCCCCGTTCGGCGAGAGCCGAGTCGAGTCGCGAGTCTTCGGTCATCGGTCGCGGTCGGCGTTCTCGAGTCGGATGCGCAGCTGCTCCTGCAGCTGGACGTATCCGGCTGCCCTCTTGTCGAGCGCAGTCTGCTCGATCCGGAGGAGCTCGTCTGACAGGACGTGTTCCTCCACGACGTCGAAGCCGTTCTGGAGCGGCCTCGATTCCGGAGAGGGCGTCGGGTCGTGCTGAGTCATCGCTGCTCCTCGTTCCGGAGTCGGGCGACGACGGTCATCGTCGCTCCGGCCGGCCCTGTTCGTCCTCGAACAGAGACCGACCGGTTAAACAGCGATGGCCACCCATTTCTGGGTGGCCATCGTGAATGGTGTCCGGCGGTGTCCTACTCTCCCACAGGGTCCCCCCTGCAGTACCATCGGC
>NZ_PSUE01000023.1:0-60139 GCF_002931645.1 Rathayibacter sp. AY2B5
CTGATCCCCTCTCCACCCGGCCCGGAGCGCCCCCGCGCGACGGGCCGGGGGAGGAGCGCTGCGGGACGCTCCTCCCCCGGCCCGTCGCGCGGGGGCGCTCCGGGCCGGGTGGAGAGGGGATCAGCTCGCGAAGGTCCAGGTGAGCGGGAGCGAGGCGGACAGGCCCTGGTAGGCGTTGGTGGCCGACGAGTCGAGGGTCACGGCGATGGAGAAGGGGGTGGAGGTGCCGGGGGTGACCGGGGCGGTGTTGAGGGTCTTGACGGCGGAGCCGGCGAGGGTCGCGGCGGTGCCCGTGAAGACGGTGGTCCCGCCGGAGGTGATCACGACGTTGAGCTTGCCGCAGAAGTCGGTGGCGGAGCCGGAGGCGCCGGCCGCGACGTTGTTGCTCTGCGAGCAGGTGGCGCCGGGGGTCAGCGTGAAGGTGTTGGCGGCGACGGTGCCGGTGTTCTTCAGCGTGATCGCGGTGGTGACGGTCTGGCCGGGGACCATCGTGGTCGATCCGCCGAACTTGTTGATGGTCGCGCAGGTCGCGGTGTTGGTGCTGATCGAGCCGCCGTCGGTGCTGAGGCAGGTGATGGGGCTGGCGCCGGTCGACTTCTCCTCCATGACGAGCGAGCCGGAGGCGGCGGTGTTGCCGGTGTTGGAGATGCTCGCGACGAAGCCGGACAGGGTGCCGGACATCGAGACGGAGAGGAGAGCGGCGGCGGCGATGCTCGTCGCGATGGCGAGGGGAGCGAAGCGGACGCGCTTGGACTTGGCGGTGTGGGTCGACATGGCAGGACTCCTGATCGGGTGGGGCGGGCTGATGCTGAAGGGGGAGGGTCCGGCTGGTGTTCCGCCGAACTCGATTGACCGCTAAGTTACTTGATGGCAAAGATACATTGCAATCGTTCTTTCACCCCCTGTCCGGGTGACAGGCCGGGACCCCCGAGGGCGACCCGTACGATGACCCCAGCCCTACCCCGAGAAGGACGAATGACCACCGAGAGACCGACCCCGCGCGACGTCGACCAGGACGCGCCCGCCGTGCAGCTGCGGCAGTCGCTCCGCCTGCTCGAGAACGCGCAGCGGCACCTCCGCGCGAGCATCGCCGCGGGCGTGGGCGTGGGCATCTCGGAGCTCACCGCGCTCGAGGTCCTCGGCGAGTCGCCCGACCTCACGCCGAAGTGGCTGGGCCTCGAGCTCTCCCTCTCGACGGGCGCCGTGACCGCGCTCCTCGACCGGCTGGCGACCGCCGGCCACGTCGACCGGCTCGCCAACCCGCAGGACCGCCGCAGCGTCCTCCTGCGCCTCACCGCCTCCGGGGAGCAGCTGCTCGCGCAGGTGGACGAGCGCTACGACGAGGTCAGCGCGGAGGTGCTGAAGGCCTCCCCCGGGCTGAACGGCATGGCGGACGACCTGGCGCGTGCCGCCGCGGTCATCACCGCGCACACGATCCGCTGATCCGCGCCAGTCGCTAGGAGTCCAGCGCCCGGGTCAGGGTCCAGACGTTGCGCCCCTCGGAGCGCTCGTGCTCGAACGTGGTCGTCAGCGCCTGGATGAGGGCGAGCCCGCGGCCCGACTCGGCGAAGACGTCCGGCATCTCCCGCGGCCCCGTGCCGATGTCCGGCGGATCGGCCGTGTCGACCAGCTCCGCGTGGATCGCGTCTCCCTCGACGCGCACGACGAGGCGGCAGACGATCGTCGTCGTCGACGTCGCGTGCTGGATGACGTTGTCGACCAGCTCGACCAGCGCCGTCTCGACGGCCATGCGGTCGCGGGTCGGCAGGTCCGGGCGCTCGCCCCAGAGCTCGGCGAGCATCTCGTGGACGACCTCGCTGTCGTCCGGGGGCGTGCGGAACCCGACGCTGCGCTCAGTCACGGTACGCGTCGCCGGCCGTGTCGAAGAGGGTGAGCACCCGGTCCAGATTGGACAGCTGCAGCACCATCACGACCTGCTCGCTGGGCGCCGCGATCCGCAGGTCGCCGCCCGCCTGCCGCGCGGTCTTGAGAGCGCCGACCAGGGCGCCGAGGCCGGAGGAGTCCATGAACGTCACCGCGCTGAGCTCGACGACGATGCGGGGGCTGCCCTCGTCGATCGCCCGGCGGACGGCCGAGCGCAGCTCCGGAGCCGAGGCCGCGTTGAGCCGCCCCTCCCCCCGCAGCACGGCGATGTCGGGGGCGGTCGTCTCGGTCGTGAACGTCATGCGGGGTCCTTCTCGGCGGAGCGGTCGGCGCCCGTGCGGGTCAGCACGAGGGCGGTGATGTCGTCGGACGCGGAGCCGGAGGCGGCGAGCGCCCTCAGCGCCTGCAGGAACTCGGCGGTGTCGGCGGAGTCGCGGGCGAGGTCGACCGCGCGCGCCAGGGACTGCAGGGTCCCGTCGTAGAGGTCGAGGACGCCGTCGGTGAAGGCCAGGAGCGAGTCGCCGACCGCGAGCTCCACGGTCTGGGTGATCCAGCCGCCGTCCTCCGCGATGCCCAGCGGGAGGCCCAGTGCCGCGAGCCGCTGGAACGAGCCGTCGGCGCGGAGGAGGACGGTGAGCCCGTGGCCCGCGTCGACGAAGTCGATCCGGCCGGACGCGGTGTCGAGGCGCCCGTGGAAGAGGGTCGCGAAGGTCTCGGTGGCCGTGAAGTCGTCGTGCAGCTGGGCGCTCACCGCGCTGACGACCGCGTCGGGGTCGCCGCCCAGGCGCGCCCGGAACGCGGAGCGGATCGACGCGGCCACGATCGCCGCCGCCGTCCCCTTGCCCATCACGTCCACGAGGGTCAGGTCGACCGTCTCGTCGTCGCCGCGCCAGCTGTAGAAGTCGCCGGTGATCGTCCACCGCGGCAGCGAGAGCCCCGAGAGCTCGTAGCCGGCGGGGTGGTGGAGGGAGGAGGGAGCCATCTGCGTCTGCATGTCGGCGGCGCGGTCGCGCTCCGCCGTGTCGCGCAGCTCCCGCTCGACCCACTCGCCGAACTCCTCGAGCAGCTGCCGCTCGTCCGGGGTGAGGCTCCGGGGCACGAAGTCGATGAGGCAGAGGGTGCCCAGCTGCAGGTCGCCCTCGACCGACAGCGGCCGCCCGGCGTAGAAGCGGACGTGCGGGTACCCCGCGACGTGCTCGTGCCCGGCCCACGCCTCGTCGGCACCGAGGTCCGGCACGACGAAGGTGGTGCGCTTCTCGAGCGTCGCGTCGCAGAAGGTGCCGGCGCGCGGGTAGGCGAGCACGGCGTCCGGACGCTGCGGGGACTTCGTGAACAGCGTGGTGTCGTCGAGGAAGTGGATCTCGGCCACCGGCACGCGGAACAGCTCCTCGGCCATCCGCGTGATCCGGTCGAAGCGCTCCTCCGGAGCCGACCCCATCATCTCGAGCGCCTCGAGCGCCACCAGCCGCGGATCCTGCTCGGCCTCGATCATCCGTGCCCCCTTCCCCCTGCGCGCCGCGCCGGGACTCCCCGGAGCGCACACGCACCTCCGACCGTATCGCCCCGCTTGACGGGTGGGGGACCTTCGGCGCCTCTGTACCCCTCACGGGGTACGGCTGTCGCAGATCGCGCGGTCGGGAGCGTCGGCGGTGGCCGATCCCGGCCGTCCTCGCCTCCGCCTCTTGCCGCCGGACGGAGCGGACCCCTACTCTTCACCCGACGCTCCCCCGGCGACCCGCGAGCACCCGAAGCCCGCAGGCTCGTGGGCGTCGCCTCAGGAGCGCCCGTGCCCACCCAGCCGCGTCCCCTCCGCCGATCGCGCGCGGAGACGAACCGACCCTCTCGATCCGACGCGCCCCGGCGCGGGAGCCCGCTCGCTGCGGCGCTCCTGCTGGTGACCGCCCTGATCCTCCCGCTCGCCACCGCGCCGACAGCGTCCGCCGTCGACTCGGCGGGCGACGAGTACGACGCGATGCGCCTCGCCCTCGTCGCCGATCTGACGGGCACGATCCCGGGAAGCGGGAGCGTCGGCGGCCTCGCCGCGGCGAAGGGCCGCCTCGTCGCCGAGGCCGAGGGCTACTGGTCGACGCTCGAGACCGACGGCGGCGAGCCCTGGCCCGACCTGGTCACGGGCACCTCGGCGGTGGAGGTGTGGGCCGCCTACAAGCGGGTCACCGTCCTCGCGACCGCGCTGAAGACCCCCGGCACCGCCCTCAGCGGCGACCCGGCGCTCCTCCGCGACGTCGTCACGACCGCCGACTGGCTCTCGGCGAACCGCTACAACCGCTCCACCACCGGCACCTCCCGCTGGTGGGAGCAGCAGATCGGCATCCCGCTCGAGCTGAACAGCATCACCGCCCTCCTCTACCCCGACCTCTCGGCGGCGCAGGTGCAGGCCTACCTGTCGGCCTCGACGCGCTTCGCCGACACCGTCACCCGGACCGGCGCCAACCGCGTCTGGACGGCGGCGGTCATCGCCGGGCGGGCGGTGCTGCTGAAGCAGCCGGCGAAGATCGCGGAGGCGGCCGCCGGCATCGACCCGGCGCTGCGGACGGTGGCGTCCGGCGACGGCTTCCACGCCGACGGCTCCTTCGTGCAGCACAGCGTCTTCGCCTACAGCGGCGGGTACGGGCTCTCGATGCTCGACACCCTCGACGACCTCTACGCGCTGCTCGACGGCTCCCGCTGGGAGATCACGAGCCCGGAGGGGCTCGGCGTGTACGACCGGCTCGCCTCCTCCTTCGCCCCCGTCACCTGGTGCGGCGCCGTGATGTCGACGGTCCGCGGCCGCGAGACGGCGCGGGCGGAGTCGGAGGACGGCGACGTCGGCGTCCAGCTGCAGGCGGCGGTGCTGCGCCTCGCCGACAGCGCCCCTCCCTCGGCCAGGACACGGACGAACGCGCTGGCGAAGAGCTGGCTGGCCTGCAACTCCGGCAGCCCCGTGAGCATCGAGACGGCCGGATCCGTCAGCGACGTCGTGCGCGCGCGGCTCGTCCTCGCCGACACGGGCCTGACCGCGACCCCGATCGGCTCGGGCGTCCGGGCCTTCGCCGGGATGGACCGCTTCACGCGGACCACGGCGACCTCGGGCTTCGCCGTCGGCCTGTCGAGCACGCGGATCGCGCGCTACGAGTCGCTCAACGGCGAGAACCGCAGCGGCTGGTACACCGGCGACGGCGCGACCTCGCTCCACCTGGGCAGCGGGCGCCAGTACGACGACGGCTACTGGGCCACGGCGAACCCGTACCGGATGCCCGGCACCACCGAGGACACGATCGTCCGGAGCGCGGGCGAGGGCGCGTCGTCCCGCCCGACGACGACCTTCACCGGGAGCCTCGAGAGCCCGTCGCGGCGGACGGGGATCGCGGCGCTCGACTTCGACGCGGCGTCGGTGAGCCTGGTCGCGAAGAAGGCCTGGTTCACCTTCGACGACGAGATCCTCGCGCTCGGCTCCGGGATCACGGCGACCGACATGTCCGGGACCGGCTGGGACGGGGCGCGCCGGCGCGCGGAGACGGTGATCGACGACCGCCGCGACGTCGCTCCCGATGCGAGGCTCCGCGTCGACGGCGTCCTCCGCGGTGCGGAGGCGACCGCCACGAGCACCGCCCGCTGGGCCTCGATCACCGGCTCCGCGGAGTCGGTGGGCTACGTCTTCCCGTCGCCGATCGCCCTGACCGCGCAGGGACGGACCCGCACCGGAGCCTGGAGCGCCGTGAGCGCCGCCGGTCCGACGGCGCCGGTGACCGGCCACTACTACTCCCTCACGACGAGCCACGGCACGAACCCGACCGGCGCCTCCTACGCGTACACGGTCCTCCCCGGCGCCTCCGAGGCGGCGACCGCCGCGTACGCGGCGGACCCGGACGTGACCGTGCTCAGCAACACACCCCAGCTGAGCGCCGCCCGCGACCGCTCGACCGGCACCGTGAGCGCCGTGTCGTGGAAGGCCGGGACCACGAGCCCCGTCCTCGTCGGAGGCACCCGGGTCGCGAGCATCACCGGCGCCGGACTGGTCTCGATCCGGGAGGACGCGGACACGGTGACCGTCTCGACCGTCGACCCGACGCAGGTCTCGACGAGCGCGCTCACCGTGACGCTCGCGCGGCCGACCGCGGGCACGGTGTCCTCGAGCGCCGCCCTGAGCGTGACGAGCAGGACGAGCACCGCGACGACGATCACGTTCCGGCCGAGCGGGCTGAAGGGAGCGACGGCGTCCATCGTGCTCGCGAAGAGGGCCGCCACTCCGGTGCCGACGGCCACGCCCACGCCGACCGCCACCGCCGCGCCGACCTCGACGCCGACCGCCACCGCGACTCCGCTCGCCGCCGTCGGGGCCGGCACCCACCAGAACGGCTCGCCGGCCGTCGCCGTCACGGGCACCTGGTCCACGACCTCCTCCTCCGCGGACAGCGGCGGCGGCGTCTCCTTCTCGTCGACAGGGGGCGCCTCGGCGACCCTCCGCTTCACCGGCACCGGAGTCTCGTGGGTGAGCCGCCGGTCCAGCACGTCCGGGATCGACGAGGTCCGCCTCGACGGCGTCCTCGTGGCCTCGGTCGACCGCTACAGCGCCACCATCCGCTCCGCCCAGACCGTCTGGACCAGCGGGACCCTGCCCGCCGGCACCCACACCGTCACGATCACCCGCGGCAGCACACGGAATCCGGCGGCGACCGGGGGCAACCTGATCCACGACGCCTTCGTCGTGAGGGGCTGACGGCCCGGCTATCACCGGCCGCGGTGCCTGGCCAGGCCGCCCCCTCTCCTGATAGGCACACCGTCTCTCTATCCCTCCGGCTCCTGCGCGGGCCGCAGTCGTCTCGGACCACACCGCGAGATCGCCTACCGGCCGCCCCCCGAAGCGACCTCGGCCGCCGGGCGGAAAGTAGCGGTGAGGCAGAACTACCGTCGATAATGGTTCGGGTCGTCGGCCGAGCAGCCCTTTTTGCTACTCCGTCTCAATAACAGCGTCACGATCAGCAGCGCAGGGAGTCTCGAATGACAGCGTGGGTAGTTCGAGCCGGGGCGAGTGGCGAACGCGACTCCTGGACCCTCGAGAAGTCGATCGCAGGAGGCGGGTTCCACGAGGTCGAGGACCTTTCCCACCTCACTTTACGGGGCCAGATCGCCGCATCAGTGGAAGCGGGGTTCCCAAGGGACTCGCAGCCGGGTCGGCTCGCGAACTACACCGGTCAATTACTCGCCCTCCGGACCCTCATCGAGCCGGGCGACATCGTTGTGACTCCACTGAAGTCGACGAAGCGAATCGCGATCGGGGTGTGCACTCGCGGCTACAGCTTCGATGCCGACGAGCCTGATCCGACACGCCGCCATACCATCGGGGTCGAATGGAGAAATTCGGAAATCTCCCGCGGTTCCCTCAAGGACGATCTTCTCAACACGGTGAATGGCGCAATGACCATTTTCCGCGCAACGAAGAACAATGCAGAGGCAAGATTGCGAAGCGTGATGCAGACAGGGGTGGATCCGGGCTCCGGACCGATCAGCGCTCCCCAGAGCTCCGCGGTTTCCGCTGGAATGGACGAAAGGCGAAGCACGGTCGAGGACGTAACGGACCCTCGAAGCGTTCCCACTCTTCAGGCAATCCGCGACAGGGTGAGGACTCACCTCATCGAGAACTTCGGCGGCCACAAGTTGAGCCACCTTGTCGGCGATCTCCTGAGGGCCGAGGGCTACACCTGTGATGTGTCACCCGAGGGGCCCGATTTCGGGGTAGACATCATCGCCGGACGCGGTCCGCTCGGTCTGGATTCTCCGACCCTCATCGTCGAGGTCAAATCTGAAGCAGGTCAGATAGGTGCGCCTGTTGTACGAGGCCTCCAGGGAGCGATGGCTTCGAACAAGGCTGATCAGGGTCTGCTCGTAGCCTGGGGCGGTCTGAATCGTCAGGCGCGCACCGCCATTCGCACCGATCGCCTGACGATCCGCGTCTGGGACTCAGAGGACCTTCTTGATCGTTTGTTCATGGTCTACGAGCGCTTGCCCGAAACCACTCGATCGAGAATCCCACTGACGAGGACGTGGATTCTTGACGAGGACATCGACTCTTGAAGACCTGAAGGTACTTGGCGGCAAGCAGGATCTGAGAGCCTGCGCCGCTTCTCCCGAAACTCCCGGGTCGATCCGTTTCGCCTCACCCGAGGGGCGATCAAAATGGTCATCAATGCCTACTCGAGCAAGTGGACGCGTTGAACACGGTGATTTCTGCGCGCAGGTAGTATTCATGCATGACAGTCGCGAGTCCGCCACGCCACAATCGCCCCGCCTCCTTCTGGGTGGCACTCATCGGTGCTGTGATAGTCGCCGTCCTTGCCGCTGTCGCGGTCGCAGTGACAGTCGTCACACAGCAACAGGAACTCGCACGAGCGTCTGAGGCGGCGACGAATTACGCAGCTCAAGTGGACGACCTGCGGGACGCCCTGGACGAGGCGGACTCGCGTCTCGACGTCTGCGAGGCGGAAGCAGACCTCCTTGCAGCGAACTTCGACTCGGCTCTGGCCTCATTCACCGCGATGCTCGCCGCCAGTGACTCGCGAGATGACGCCGCTTTCGCAGAGAGCTACGCGAATCTGGCTGTGTCTCGTGACAGTCGAGATTCGTATATCGGCTGCTGATCCGAAGGTTTCAGCCCATTCGGCGTGAGCCTCGGTCGCCGGTCCTCGGGCTGAGGGTGTCTTGGCCAGGGAGTGCCCCGTCGCTATGGTGCAGATCTCCAAAATTCCCCATTGGCGACGCAAGGGCTGTGTCTGGCCCGATCGCTCCTCCAGCTCGCCACTCACGACCGCCCGGCTATCACCGGCCGCGGTACCTGGCCAGGCCCTCGCCCGGCGGCGGGCGGGCGCGTAGCGTCGCACGGACCGATCGACCCGCCGGGGTCACGACGAGAGGACGCGCCATGAGCAGCACGAGCGACATGATCCGGAGCCACCCCGAGGAGCTGCGCGGCGTCGATCCGGAGGTCCTGGCCGAGTGCATCGACGCGTGCGGCGCCTGCGCGCTCACCTGCACCGCCTGCGCCGACGCGTGCCTCGGCGAGGAGTCGGTCGCCGAGCTGGTCCACTGCATCCGCACCGACCTCGCCTGCGCCGACGTGTGCGCCGCGACCGGCGCCGTGCTCTCGCGCCGCGGCGTCGTCGGATCCGCGGCCGTCCGCGCCCTCGTCGAGGCCTGCCTCCTGGCCTGCCGCGCCTGCGCCGACGACTGCGAGCAGCACGCCGAAATGCACGAGCACTGCCGGATCTGCGCCGAGGCCTGCCGCCGCTGCGAGCAGGCGTGCGAGAGGCTGCTCGCGCAGCTCTGAGCGCGGGCGCCACCGCGGGACACCTCCCCCACCGGACTCGACGGGCGGCTGTCAACCGTCCTGCCCTGAGCGTCCGGCGCTCCTACGGTCGGTGGCGAGCACGGCGTCGTCGGGGCTCGGAGCGATTGCAGGCGGTCCTTCCGTCCCCGACGATCCGCAGACGCTCGAGATGGAGGACGACCGTGGCCCAGACCAGCACCGAGCGCGACCGCACCGCGCCCGACCCCGACGACTCCCGCAAGCCCGACGGACCGACCGAGGTCACCAAGCGCTCCTGGGGCTACGTCCTCAAGAAGACGCTCCGCGAGTTCGGCGCCGACCAGTGCACCGACATCGCGGCCGGCCTCACCTACTACGCCGTCCTCGCGCTGTTCCCCGGGCTGCTCGCGATCGTCTCGATCCTCGGCCTCTTCGGCCAGGCCGAGACGACGACCTCGACGGTCCTCGACCTGCTCGGCGGTTTCGTCTCCGCCGACGTCCTCGACACGGTCCGCGGCCCCCTGCAGGAGCTCACCTCGGCCCCCGCCGCCGGTCTGGCCTTCGTCACCGGTGTCCTCGGCGCCCTCTGGTCCGCCTCCGGCTACGTCGGCGCGTTCGGGCGCGGCATGAACCGCGTCTACGAGATCGACGAGGGCCGCCCGATCTGGAAGCTGCGCCCCACGATGCTCGCCGTCACCCTCGTGACGGTCCTCCTGCTCGTGATCGCCGGCCTGATCCTCGTGCTCAGCGGACCCGTCGCGCAGACCATCGGCGACGCCGTCGGCCTCGGCGAGGTCGCCCTGACCGTGTGGAGCATCGCCAAGTGGCCGGTTCTGATCGCGATCATGGTCGTGATCGTCGCGGTCCTCTACCACTGGTCGCCGAACGTGCGGCAGCCGAAGTTCCGCTGGACCAGCATGGGCTCGATCCTCGCCCTCGCCGTCTGGGCGCTGGCGTCGGCCGGCTTCGCGTTCTACGTCGCCAACTTCAGCAACTACAACAAGACCTACGGCGCCCTGGGCGGTGTGATCGTCTTCCTCCTCTGGCTCTGGATCACGAACCTCGCCCTGCTCTTCGGGGCGGAGTTCGACGCCGAGCTCGAGCGCGGCCGCCAGCTGCAGGCCGGCATCGAAGCCGAGGAGCACATCCAGCTCCCGCCCCGCGACACCCGGCAGAGCGACAAGAAGGCGGAGAAGCACGCCGAGGACGTCGCCGACGGCCGCGAGCTCCGCGAGAGCGCCGGGCGCCCCCAGCGGTGATCCCGATCGGGCGGGACCTCGGGGCCCATTAGGGGAGCCGCCTCCCCGCGGCAACCCTCTTGAGGGCCCGCGGGCGGCGCGCGGAGGCTGGACGCCTGCGGAAACTGCACTACTCCAGCGGCCACCTCCTCGTCGGCGACCTGACCTGCAAGGCGGTCCTCCGGTACGCCCGGGCCCTCGCGGACGTCAACAAGTCGGACGTCGTCTCGGTGCCTGTCCTGACCGAGGGCGGCGGCCGCGCCTACGCCCACCTGCTGATCGGGCCGGCGAGCCAGCTCTGGTCGCTGCCGATCGACAGCAGCGAGGTGGAGGAGCCGGACGACGCGGAGGTCATCGCCCACATCGAGCTCGAGACGCGCCGCATGCAGCCGGCCCGCCCCTCCTGGAGCGAGGAGATGACGGACATCCCGCCGCTGGACTTCCTCGAGTACACGGACATCGCCGACCTCGAGGACGCCCGGCGCGACCCGACGGACTAGGCCGCCGCCGGCTCCTCGGTGGAGCGGGAGTCGCTGAGGGACAGCGAGCCGATCGTCGCGATCACGCCGACGAGGACCGCCACGACCAGGAAGGCGACCCGCTCACCCGCGAAGAAGCTCCGGACGAGGTCCGCGCTCCACGCGCCCGCCGGGAGGGTGGTCGCCACCAGTGCGGCGATCAGCGTGCCGACGACGGCCGTGCCGATGCTGGTGCCGATCTCCTGGGCCGTGTCGTTGAGCGCCGCACCGATCGACGTGCGGTTCGCGGGCATCGCCTCGACGAGGGCGACGGCGCAGATGGTCATGATCGTCCGCAGGCCCACCGTCATCACGACCATCATCACGGCGATCGCAAGGTAGCCCCGGTCCACCGCCCAGGACATCCCGAGCAGCGCGCCGACCAGGAGCCCGGTGCCGATCAGGCAGGCCGCGCGGTGCCCCAGCTTCGCGGCGAGGCGCTCGGTGATCGGAGTGGCGGCGAGCATCGTGACGATGACGGGCAGGTTCGCGAGGCCGGCGCGCACCGGGCTCCAGCCGTAGGCGTACTGGAAGTGCAGGATCAGGCCGAACAGGACGCTCGCGAAGGCGACCGAGGCGCCGAGCTGCGTGAGCGCCGCTCCCCGCGCGGGGCCGGCGCGGAAGATCGCGAGGTCGATCATGGGCGAGACGGCGCGGCGCTCGCGGACGACGAATCCCGCGACGGCGGCGACGGCGCCCGCGGCGCAGGCGATCGTGAGGAGCGACAGCCAGCCGTTCTCGACTCCGCTGGTGAGTGTGTAGCAGCCGAGCCCCACCGCGGCGACGGTGAGGGCGGTCCCCGGCAGGTCGAGCCGACCGGAGGTGAGGTCGGCGCGCTGGTCCGCGGGGACTCCGAGGCGCACGCCGATCCAGACCAGCAGCGCGATCGGGGCGTTGACGACGAGCAGCCACTGCCAGCTGACGGTGCTGAGGATCGAGCCGCCGAGGAGGGGGCCGAGGACCATGCCGGACATCCCGACGATCATCACGATCGTGATCGACCGCATGCGGAGCCTCTCGTCGTCGAAGAGCCGGAACACCAGCGACATCGTGACGGGCGCCATGGCGGCCGCGGCGCAGCCGAGCGCCGCGCGGAGGGCGATCAGCTGGCCGATGTCGGTGACGAGGACGACGGCGAGGCTGATCAGCCCGAACGCGGCGAGGCCGGTGAGGAGCACGCGGCGGCGGCCGAACCGGTCGGCGGCGGACCCGGCTGTCAGCAGCAGCCCGCCGAAGGTCAGGGAGTAGGCACCGGTCACCCACTGCAGTCCGGCGGTCGACCCGTCGAGTGAGCGTCCGATCGTCGGGAGGGCGATCGAGAGCAGCGTGTTGTCGACCATCTCGACGAAGAACGCGAGGCAGAGAGTGGCGAGCGGGAGTGCCGCGGAGCGGAGGGAGGTGTGAGCGCGGGACTCGGCGGAGGTGGTCGTCGGAGCGGACATCGAGGCGCCTTTCTATCGAACGCCGTTCGACTCTCGTACGGCGTTCGAAAGTATGGAACGCCGTTCGGTAAGATGCAAGCCATGCCTGCAGATCGCCCGACGGAGACCGCTGCCGCGCCCTCCCCCGCCCGGGGCCGCCGCCGAGCGTCGCACTCGCTCGACGCCGTGCTGGCCGAGGCGATCGCGATCCTCGACGAGTCCGGGGAGTCGGCCCTCACGTTCCGCGCGCTCGCGGCCCGACTCGGCGGCGGCGTGGCGAGCATCTACTGGTACGTCGGCAGCCGCGACGAGCTGCTGGAGCGGGCGACCGACGAGGTCATGGGTCGGGTCCTCGCCGACAGCGAGCCGCTCACCCACGGGCCGGACCCGATCGACAACGTCCGCGCCGTCGCACTGGCCCTCTTCGACGAGTGCGTCCGCCGACCCTGGTTCGGCCTCTACATGCTCCGCACGACCGGGGTGCAGCCCAACTCGATGGCGATGTACGAGCGCCTCGGGCAGCAGCTCATGGCTCTCGACCTGACGCCCCGGCAGCGGTTCCACGCCGTGTCGTCCATCGTCAGCTACGTCGTCGGAGTCGCGGCCGACCTGGCGCAGCCGCCGCCCCGCGAGTTCCTCGAGAGCGGGATGGAGAGGGGCGAGTTCCTCGAGCACCTGGCCGACCGCTGGCGCGCCCTCGATCCGGAGGAGTTCCCCTTCGGCCACCACGCGGCCGACGTCATGGCGACGCACGACGACCTCGACGTGTTCCGCTCCGGCCTCGACCTGCTGCTGGCCGGGCTCCGGCTGCAGGCGGGGCGGGGCTGAGGCCGGGTCAGCTCCCCGAGGTCCGCCGGATCGCGACCACGGTCACGTCGTCCGCCAGCAGCCCCTCGGCCGCCAGGCGGGTGACGCCGGCGACCGCGTCGGCGGCGGTCGCGGGGGCGGCGACGGCCGCGTCGGCCACCCGGTCGAGGGCGGCGAGGGAGCCGTCGAAGAGGTCCAGCACGCCGTCGCTGCAGATCAGCAGCAGGTCGCCGGGGTGGAGCCGGAGGCCGGTCGGCTCCCACTCCTGCGTGCCGAGGAGGCCGAGCGGCAGATGGGCGGAGGGGATGCGCTCGCGCGAGCCGTCGGCGCGGCAGACGATCCCGAGTCCGTGCCCGGCGTCGACGAGGGCGATGTCGCCGGTCGAGGCGCTGAGCCGCAGGTGGAGGAGCGTGACGAACGCGTCGTTCGCCGACAGGTCCGGCTCGACGACCCGGTCGATGAGCGCCATCGTCGCCGCCGGGCCGAGGGCGGGAGGGGTGACGCGCAGGGCGGCGCGGACCGTGGCGGCGATCATCGCGGCGCCGACGCCCTTGCCCATCACGTCGGCGACGGTGACGGCGAGCCCGTCGGGCGTGCAGCGCCAGTCGAAGAAGTCGCCGCTCACCGTCCCGCTGGGCACGCAGGCGCCGGCGACGTCGTAGCCCGGGAGGTCCGGGACCGAGCGGGGCTCGAGCCGCCGCTGCACCCTCTCGCCGTCGGCGAGCTCCTGCCGCGAGCGGGCGGCGCCGGCGGTGAGCATCTGCGCGACCTGCTCGCCGCTGAGTGACGCCATGCTGAACGACACCACGACCAGCAGCACCAGCGTGATCAGCGTGGTGGTCGGGGTCCCGAACCAGGTCGCGAACAGCTCGCTGCGCAGCCCCGCGGCCAGGAACACGGCGAACCGGAGCGCGTAGTAGAGGGAGAGGGCGCCGGAGCTCAGCAGCAGCGGCCAGCGCGTGCGCGAGCGCCCGGCGCCGAGCAGCGTGATCTCGCGGGTCGACAGGCCGATGAGGAGCGCCATCGAGGCGAGGTAGAGCAGCCCTCCCGACCAGTCGTTGACGGCGGGAGAGTCGAGGCTGGACACGCCCGTCACCACCACGGTCGGAGCGACCACCAGCCACCACGGCGTCGGTCGGCCGCGGAGGGAGCGGCTCGCCGCCCAGACCGCGGCGGCGCCGGCCACGATGAGCCCGTTCCCGAGCGGATTCGCCCACACCTGGTCGGCCGTGCCGTCGCGGAGGTAGGCGAGCGAGCCGCCCATGAACAGCGCGAGCGCCGTGCACCACCAGAAGCTGAAGGACGAGCGCGTCGACCGGTAGGTGACCAGCGCGAACAGCAGGAAGAGGGTGAGGGCGGTGACCCCGAAGGCGACGCGGAGGGTCGTGGCATCGAGCAAGGCGGGTCCGTGGCCCTTCCAGGAGACCGAGCGGCGGAGCGGCGGACGGGCGCCGTGATCAAGGGGATCCTGGCACGGCGCGCGGGCCGCTCGGGGCGCGCCGTGGAGGCCGGCCCCGGGGATCCGCGGCAGTGCGGCCCGTCCGCCCACCCGACGGGGGGAGCAGGAGGGGGGGCTCGCACGTTCGAGGAGAGACCACCGCCCTCGCGCTCGATACAGCATCGCGTGTACCGTCGCTCCCGTGCTCGCCACCGCGACCCTCACCCACTCCGCTGCTCTCGCGCGCCTCGGATCCGCCCTGGCCGACGAGACGCGGTCCCGGATCCTGCTCGCGCTGCGCGAGGCTCCGGCCGTCCCCTCCGACCTCGCGGACGCGCTCGGGGTCTCGCGGCAGGTGATGTCGAATCAGCTCGCGTGCCTCCGCGGATGCGGGCTGGTCGAGGCCGTGAAGGACGGCCGGTACACCTGGTACCGGCTGGCCGAGACCCGGATCGCCGGGGCGCTCGACCACCTGCTCCGCCTGGCCCTGGTCGTCGATCCGGACTGCTGCTCCGGCGACGACTGCCGCTGCGCATGACCGCCCTGCGCACTCCGCTCCTCCCCGCCCGCCGCCGCGTGCTGCAGAGGCGCATCCGCTGGATCGTCGGCGCGACCATCGGCTACAACGTGGTGGAGGCGATCGTGGCCCTCGCCGCCGGGACGGTCGCCTCGTCCACCGCGCTCGTCGCCTTCGGCCTCGACTCCGTGGTGGAGGTGCTCTCCGCCGCGGCCGTCGCCTGGCAGTTCTCGGGCCGCGATCCGGAGGCGCGCGAGCGCACCGCTCTGCGGGTGATCGCCGTCTCGTTCCTCGGCCTGGCCGCGTTCGTCGCCGTCGACTCGGTCCGGGCGCTGCTGGGATTCTCGGAGGCCCAGCACTCCCCCGTCGGCATCGTGCTGGCCGCCGTCAGCCTGCTGGTGATGCCGGCGTTCTCCCTGCTCGAGCGCCGGACCGGCCGCGAGCTCGGCTCGGCCTCGGCCGTCGCGGACTCGAAGCAGACGCTCCTCTGCTCGTACCTCTCCGCCGCCGTCCTGGTGGGCCTGCTGCTGAACAGCACGCTCGGATGGACGTGGGCCGACCCCGTCGCCGGCCTCGTGATCGCCGCGGTCGCCGTCCGCGAGAGCCTGGAGGCCTGGCGCGGCGAGTCCTGCACGACGCCGATCTCCGCGCTCACGAGCGAGGACTCCGAGGCCTGCGGCTGCTGCTGACGGGGCGGTGCTGTTCCCTCGAGGAGGGCGGGCTGGGACGCTCCCCCGGACCGGTCGCGACAGCCGCGCGTCGGATCGCGCGCAGCCGTTGCACGCGGCGTGGGCCGCGGGCAGGCTGAGGCGCATGTTCGTGGTGGATCCTGGACCGTCCGAGGAGTTCGAGCTTCCGACGCCCGACGAGGTGACGGCACGCTTCGGCGGGCCCCTCTTCGCGCTGACGCCTCAGCCGTCGATCGAAGAGCTCGGCGTCTCGACCGTGAGTACCACGTCGGAGGGGCGGACCCACCTCGAGTCCGCATCCCTCTCCTACGCTCTGTGGCGGAATCCGGACGACCGCAGCGATCCGGTGAACCTGGCCGACCTCGACGACGACCTGCGGGCCGAGCTCGACGGGCCGCCGCGTCGGCCGCTCCCCGACAGCCTGATGAAGGTCCGCGAGCAGATGAGGCACCCGATGCTCTGGGAAGCCGTGAGGACCACGGTGCCCCTCGACTCCGACGGGCCCTGGGCTACTCCCGAGCAGGCGCTGGTGCAACACCTCGAGCACGTGCTGATCAATCAGTTCCGGAACGAGCGGGTGCGCGGCGGCCTGCCGGGAGACCTGCTCGGGCCCGTGACCGAGTCGGCCGTCGAGCACGGCGTCCCGGTCCTGGTGGACGGCGTGGCACGCGACGGGATGCGCGTGGACACCGACGCCCTCGTGGTCGGCCTCGGCGTCGCGTTCGAGGACCGCGTCCTCACTGCGGTCTTCGCCCGCGCCGAGCTGCCCTACCTGGAGACAACTTTCATCACGAGGCCTGCGGCCCTCTAGACGCCCGGCAGGTGGGTCTCGACGGGCGCTCGGAGGGGCGTCCGACCGCCACATCCCTCCTCCGAGCCGCGTCTTCTGGTCGGTGAGCTCGACGGATCGGCCGGGAGCGATCGCGGGGCGCCATACTGACCGGATGGATCGAGCGGAAGCCGACGAGCGGCGTCGGCTCAGAGCGCGGCGGAGCGAGCTGCGCTCGCGGATCGACGCGGATCCGCTCGCCCTCGAGGCGCGGCAGCTGCTCGCGCAGACCTATCGCGACGAGGGCTACGACGATCAGGCCGGCCGCTGGGGCGTCCTCGTGCCCGGGTGGACGACTGCTCGCGAGCGCCGGCTCTTCGTCGCAGTGATGGAGCGGACCGGAGCGAGCACGGAGGAGCGCCTGCGGAGACTGCTGGCGCTTCCGCCGGAGTCGCCGCTGGACCTCGGGGATCTCGGGGAGCTCATCGCGGACTTCGAGGCGGAGCAGGCCGAGGTCGAGCGGCCGCATCCGGACCTCGACGGGTGGCGGTGGATCGCGAACACCGGGCGGATCCTCTGCGGGATCGCACTGGTGCATGCGGTCGCGGCGATCCAGATGCTGCTGTCGGAGGCTCCGATGGAGGAGTTCCTCGTGGCCGCCCGACTCCTGCTCGTCGGAGTCGCGGCGCTGCTCGTCCTCTCCGCCGCCTTCTTCACGGCGGTCGTGGTCCGGCAACAGCGTCGCCGCCGACGGGAGAAGTGAGCGGCGGCGCTGTCGGACGGGCCTCGAGCCGTACACATGCCCGCGCTCAGGCCTCGAAGGGCAGCCTCTGCACCTGGCTGATCAGCGGCTCGGCGAATCCGGGAACCCGCACGACGATACGGAGGGCGGAGTAGGCCGCGGTGAGCGTGGCGGGGATCCGGGCCCGGAAGATCCCCGACGCGTCGGTGCTCGGTCGGAAAGCCGTGACCCAGGCGTCCGTGCCGCGGGGAACGCCCTGGAACTCGAACTGCTGCTGGAGCGGCGTCCCGTCGCCGGCGAGGAGCTCCAGGAAGACGTCGCCCGAATCGCCCACGCCCGTGAAGAAGACGTAGAGGGTGGGAGCCGCCGAGGTCGACGCCACCGCGGCGGGAGCGCCGACGACGGCGATCACGACCGGAGCGGCCCACGCGGCCTGCACCAAGGAGCGGCGCCGCGGATCGGCGACGGCGGGGCGGTCGGAGCTGAGCGGCATGCCGGGTCCTGTCGGATCGGGAGGGAGGCGCGGAGTCGCTGCGGAGAGCGGCCTCCCCAGTCTGAGGTCAGCCGCCCGCTCGCACACGGATCAGGGCACCCCCCGTTCAGCACCGCGGAGACGCCGATCAGCCGACATCCCGGCATCCCCTCACCGACCGCCGACCCGCGCCTCGACGACGTGCCGGCACCCGACCCCGCCGCGCTCCAGCTCCTCGCGCTCGCGGCGGAGCCCGACGCGGACCCGCCGCGCCTCGGCCAGCGGCAGCACCGCCTCCGGATCGACGGTCGCCAGCAGGACCGCCGCCCGCGACCTCGCCGCCACCCGCACGTCGAGGCACGGCGTCGCCTCGGCGAGTCCGAGCAGCGCGGCCACCAGCAGCTCCAGCTCGACCGCCGTCGCGTGGAGCACCAGCACCCGCGAGGCCGGGCTCGACGGGCGGCGGACGAGGAGCGTCGCTCCGGTCATCGTCGCCGCCCTCCCCTGCCCGGGACCGGTCCGGGAGGTCCGCCCCGCCTCGGCCCTCGGCGACCGCCCGCGCGACGTCGGCGTGCACGCATGGGGTTCCTTCTCTCGTCCTGCTGCGGTGCGAACCGCGCCGCACCTCCATCCCACGACTCGGGCACCCGGCCGGGGAGAGGGTTGCCACGCGCGCGTCGGCGGGTCAGGAGGCGCCGGGGCGGCCGGGGATGAGAGGGTTGCGCGATGTCCACTGCGAGCGTGCCGTCGCCGCGCGCCGGAGTCCGGACCCGGCGCTTCCGGCGCCTCGCCCGCACGGGATTCGCCGTCAACGGACTGATCCACCTCCTGATCGGCGGCCTCGCCCTGCGCGTCGCGGTGAGCGACGAGACCTCGCGGGAGGCGGACGCGTCCGGAGCGATCGGGCGCATGGCCGACTCCCCCGTCGGGCTCGTGGTGGTCTGGGCCGCGCTGGTCGGGCTGGTCGCGCTCGGCCTCTGGCAGCTCTCCCTCGGCGGGCGCTCCTCCGCGCCGGGGCTCCCCGCCCGCCTGGGCCGCCGGATCGTCGAGTCGGGCAAGGGCTTCGCCTCGCTCACGCTCGCGGGCACCACGCTCGTCTTCGCGCTCGGCGGCTCGACGAGCTCGTCGGCGACGATCCGCCGCATCAACACCGAGCTGCTGACGAGCACGGTCGGCGTCGTGATCCTCGTGATCGTCGGCGGGATCGTGCTGGGCAGCGGTATCGGCTTCGTCGCGATCGGGATCCGGCGCGGCTTCCGCAAGCTCGTCCGCATCCCCGAGGGCCCGACGGGGACGGCAGTGCTGATCCTCGGCGCGACCGGCTACATCACGAAGGGGCTCGCTCTGGGCCTGGCCGGCGGGATCTTCGTGGTCGCGGCGCTGACCGGCGACGCTCGCCAGGCGACCGGGCTCGACGGGGCCATCCACTTCCTCGACGTCCCTCCGTACGGCACGATCGCCCTGACCCTCGTCAGCGCGGGACTGGTCATGTACGGGCTGTTCCTCGTCGCCCGGGCGAAGCTCGCGAAGCTCTGAGCCGACGCGGCAGTCGTTCACAGTCGCCACCCATATCGCTGAGTATCGTTCGGAGAAACAGGAGGTCATCATGAACGGATCGTCATCGACCGGCGCGTTCGGCACCGGCACGCCCATCGAGAGCATCTGGCGCGCGATGGAGCAGGCCCGCTCCCGCATGGAGAAGCGCGTCGGCTCCCGGGTCGGCCGCGGGGACGTGCGCACCGCGGTGCTCGCGCTCCTCGCCGAGCAGCCCATGCACGGCTACCAGATCATCCGCGAGATCGAGGAGCGCAGCGGAGGCGACTGGAAGCCGAGCCCCGGCTCCGTCTACCCGACCCTCCAGCTCCTCGCGGACGAGGGCCTCATCACGGCCGACGAGCAGAACGGCCGCAAGACCTACACGCTGACCGACGCCGGCCGCGCGACGGTCGCCGAGCACGGCACCTCGACCCCGTGGAACGACTCCGACCACGTCGACTTCGGCGCCCTGCCCAAGGCGGGCCTCGAGCTCGCCCAGGCCGCGGCCCAGGTCGGACGCTCGGGCACCCCCGAGCAGATCCGCAAGGCCGTCGCCGAACTCGAGGACGTGCGCCGCCGCCTGTACGCGATCCTCGCGCAGGACTGACCCGGGTGGCCTCGGTCAGCCCGGGTCCTGCCGCCCCGGGCCACCGAGAGCGGGAGGACCGGCGGCGCTACCGCCGGATCCTCCGCTTCGCCGCGTGGCATCTCGCGGTCACCTGGTTCTTCGACCTGCTCCTGCCGCGGGTGGGGCTCACGCGCGTCGCGCTCCGCACCCGGCCCGGCCGGATGCGCCGCTTCGCCCGCAGCTTCCACGTGCTCGCGGTCGACCTCGGCGGCCTGATGATCAAGGTCGGCCAGTTCATGTCGTCGCGCCTGGACGTGCTGCCGCCCGAGATCACCCGGGAGCTGGAGGGGCTGCAGGACGAGGTCCCGCCCGTCCCGTTCCCGCGGATCCGGGCGCTGGCCGAGTCCGAGCTCGGGCTGCCGCTCGAGCGCGCGTACGCCGGAGTCGACGAGTCGCCCGTCGCCGCCGCCTCTCTCGGGCAGGCTCACCGCGCCCGGCTCTCCCCCGTCGACGCCGAGGACACCGGCTACTCCGCCGCCATCATGAAGGTGCAGCGGCCGGGGATCGACCAGATCGTCGAGGTCGACCTCGCGGCTCTGCGCCGCGTCGGCGGCTGGCTCAGCCACGTGCGCCTCGTCTCGGACCGCGTCGACGCCCCGGCCCTCGTCGAGGAGTTCGCGGTCACCAGCCTCGAGGAGATCGACTACCTGCAGGAGGCGGCCAACTCCGTCCGCTTCGCCGCCGACTTCGCGGGCGACGCCCGGGTGGCCGTCCCGGACGTGGTCTGGGAGCGCTCGACCCGCAAGGTCCTCACGCTCGAGGACGTCACCGCGATCAAGATCACCGACCACGCCGCGCTGCTGGCCGCCGGGATCGACCCGCGGGAGGTCGCTCCGGTCTTCGCGGCCGTGATGTTCGACCAGCTCTTCACCAACGGCTACTTCCACGCGGATCCGCACCCCGGCAACGTCTTCGTCACGCCGACCCCCGGGGGCGAGCTGCCCTGGCGCCTCACCTTCATCGACTTCGGGATGATGGGCGAGGTGCCGCCGAGCACCCGCGCGGGCCTGCGCCGGATGCTGATCGCCGCCGCCTCCCGCGACGGCAAGGGGCTCGTCGACGCGGCCCGAGCGGTCGGCGTCCTCCTCCCCTCGGCCGACTCCCGCGAGCTGGAGCGGGCGCTCACGCAGCTCTTCGCCCGCTTCGGCGGCATGGGCTTCGCCGAGCTGCGGGAGGTGGATCCGCGCGAGTTCCGCGACTTCGCCGTGCAGTTCGGCGACGTCGTGCGCGCGCTGCCGTTCCAGCTCCCCGAGAACTTCCTGCTCGTCATCCGCGCGATGTCGCTGACCTCGGGCGTCTGCAGCGCGCTCGACCCGGCCTTCAACCTGTGGGACTCGGTCGAGCCCTACGCGCAGCAGCTGATCCGCGAGGAGCGCGGCTCCGTCGTGCAGGACGTCGGCAAGCAGGCCGTCGACACGCTCGGCCTGATCTGGCGCCTGCCGCGCCGGCTCGACGAGCTCGTCACGACCCTCGACGACGGCGAGCTCGCGGTCACCGTCCCCACCATCGAGCGCCGGCTGAACCGGCTCGAGGGCACCGTCCGCCGCGTGATCTCGGCCGTGCTGTTCGCGGGCCTGCTGATCGCGGGCGCCGTCGTGCGCCCGGACGACAGCGGCTTCGGGACCGTGCTGATGACCGCGTCGGCGCTGCCGCTGCTGCACGCCCTGCTGGCCCGCGGCCCGCGCGGCTGAGAGCCGCCGTCAGGCCGCGGCGGCCGCGTCGCATCCGTCACCTCCTCCGCCCACCTCACCGGCGGCGCGGTCGACATCGGCTACACGGACGCGGACAGCTGGCTCGCGCAGCACGGCACCGACTACGGGCTCTGCCAGACCTACGCGAACGAGATCTGGCACTTCGAGCTCGCCACCGAGCCGGGCGGCGACTGCCCGGAGCAGCTGCCCGACGCGAGCGCGACCTGAGCCGCTCTCCCGCGCTCCCGGGATCCGATGCGTCGCGAACGGTCGTCATCGGAGCCGCGTGGGAGCCGTTCGCGACGCATCGATCGCGCAGGCGGCCGGGCGACCGGGCTCAGCGGCTGGTGAGCAGCTCGACGAACTCGTCGGCCATCGCGAGCTGGGCGCTCAGCGCCTCGCGGCGCTCGCGGGCCTGCGCGACGAAGGCGTCGAGCTGCGCGCGGACCTCGGCCGGCGCGTCGTCGCCCTCGGCCTCGAGGGTGTCGATCACGCGGAGCAGCGCGGCCATCTCCTCCAGCGAGAAGCCGAGCGGCTTCATGCGGCGGATGAGGATCAGGCGGTCGTAGTCGGTGGACGTGTAGAGGCGGAAGCCGCCCTCGGTGCGGCCGGACGCCTTCACGAGGCCGATCTCGTCGTAGTGGCGCAGGGTCCGGAGCGAGAGGCCGGTCCGCTCGGCGAGCTCGCCGATGTGCATGGTGCCGATCCTGCTCACCCCTTCAGATCTACCCTTACGTGAGGGTAGGGTTGCACGTGCTGCTGACACGCCTCTGCAAGCTTGGCATCCCCGCCCGCTTCCGCCGACCCGATGCCGCAGTCCTCCGCGCTCCTCGTCGAGCACCCCTCCCACTCCCTGGAGCCGCCGCGATGGCCCTCGCCTCGAAGACCCCTGCCCGCCCGCACGCCGAGCCCACCGTGATGACGGCGCTGCGCACCCCCCGCATCCTGACCCGCGAGGTCCTCGCCGGCCTCGTGGTCGCGCTCGCGCTCATCCCCGAGGCGATCTCGTTCTCGATCATCGCGGGCGTGGATCCGCGGGTCGGCCTCTTCTCGTCGTTCGTGATGGCCGTGTCGATCGCGTTCCTCGGCGGACGCCCCGCGATGATCACCGCCGCCACGGGCGCCGTCGCCCTCGTGATCGCCCCCGTCGCCCGCGACTACGGGATGGACTACTTCATCGCGACGGTGATCCTCGCGGGCGTGTTCCAGATCGTGCTCGGGCTGCTCGGAGTGGCGAAGCTCATGCGCTTCATCCCCCGCAGCGTGATGGTCGGATTCGTGAACGCGCTGGCGATCCTGATCTTCTCGGCGCAGATCCCCAACCTGATCGGCGTGCCCTGGCTGGTCTACCCGCTGGTCGCCGTCGGCATCGTGATCATGGTCGTGATGCCGCGCCTGACGAAGGCCGTTCCGGCGCCTCTCGTCGCCATCGTCCTGATCACCGCGGCGGTCGTCGTCACGGCGGTCGCCGTCCCGACCGTGGGCGATCAGGGCGAGCTGCCCCGCAGCCTCCCCGAGCTGTTCGTGCCGAACGTGCCGCTGACCTGGGAGACCTTCACGACCATCGCACCGTACGCCGTCGCGATGGCGCTCGTCGGGCTCCTCGAGTCGCTGATGACCGCGAAGCTCGTCGACGACATCACCGACACCCCCTCCCGCAAGACCCGCGAGTCGCTCGGGCAGGGCGCCGCGAACGTGCTCTCCGGCCTGTTCGGCGGCATGGGCGGCTGCGCGATGATCGGCCAGACGATGATCAACGTGAAGGCGTCCGGCGCCCGCACCCGCATCTCGACCTTCCTCGCCGGCGTGTTCCTCCTGATCCTCGTCGTCGCGCTCGGCGACCTCGTCGCGATCATCCCGATGGCCGCGCTGGTCGCGGTGATGGTGATGGTCTCGGTGGCGACCTTCGACTGGCACAGCATCCGCCCGTCGACCCTGAAGCGGATGCCCGTGGGCGAGACGGTCGTCATGATCGCCACGGTCGTCGTGGTCGTCCTCACCCACAACCTGGCGATCGGAGTCGTCATCGGCGTCCTGGCCGCCATGGTCGTCTTCGCCCGCCGGGTCGCCCACTTCGCCACCGTCGAGCGCACCCTCTCGGCCGACGGATCGACGGCCCACTACACGGTCACCGGCGAGCTGTTCTTCGCCTCCAGCAACGACCTCACCACGCAGTTCTCCTACGCGGAGGACCCTGCGCACGTCGTGATCGACCTCTCCGGCTCCCACATCTGGGACGCCTCGACCGTCGCCGCGCTGGACGCCGTCACGACCAAGTACGAGCGCCACGGCACCCGCGCCGTGATCGCGGGCATGAACGACGCCTCCACCCGGATGCACGGCCGCCTCGCCGGGAATCTCGGCGCGGGGCACTGAGGGTCGGGGCTGCGGGACCGCACGCGCAGCCCCTCAGAGCGGCGCGAGCACCAGCGACCAGAGCCAGCGCCCGCCGACGACCCGGTGCACGACCACGAACAGGGCGGTGATCGCGAGTCCGACCGGCAGCAGCACGGCGCCGGCCGCGAGGCGGTCGGGGGGCACGGCGAGCAGCAGGCCGAGCGGCACCGACGCGCAGGCTGCGACCAGCGCCGCGACGAGAGCGGCGCGGCGGTCCCGGGTCGGCTGCGGCACGACGCCGATCCGGCGCCGGACCAGCCAGTGGGCGAGGGCCCACGCGGCCGTGGTCCCGAGGGCGGTGCCGCCCGCGATCGCCGGCACGACGAGTTCGGCAGGCAGGAGGAGCCCGCCGACGAGCGCCCCCACCGCGACGCCGACGGCCGAGACGACCTGGGTCGCCAGCGAGTCGCGGGCCCGACCCAGCGCGAACATCGCCCGGTTGAGGACGTAGGTCTGGCTGAAGCCGACCAGGCTCAGGGCGAGCAGCTGCAGGACTCCGCCGATCACCGGTGTGCCGAAGACGAGCTGCGTGAGCAGTGGCGCCGCCGCGACGAACAGGAGCGTCGCGAGCAGAGTGACGGCGAGCACCGCGTCCTCGGTCCGTCGGAGGTTCACCGCCGCGGCCGCCCGATCGCCGCGGTGCAGGTCCCGGCTGAGCGGCGTGAACATCGCCGTGGCGACGGAGACGACCAGGATGCCGTGCGGCAGCAGGAGCAGCAGCTGCGCGCTCGAGAAGGAGTTGAGACTCGGCCCGTCGACGCCGGCGCGGTTCATGGCCTGGCCGGCCGCCGTCGCCGCGTTCGAGACGACGATGTACGACACCTCCGCGACGAGGGCGCCGAGGAACACCCAGACCGCGTCCCGCGACACTCCGCCGAGCCCGGCGACGCCGAAGCGCGGCCGCAGGCGGACGCCGACGGACCGCGAGAACGCGACCGCGATCACCCCCTGCACCACGATCGCCGCAGTGGCAGTGCCGCACAGGAGCGCCACCATCTCCGGCGTCCACTCGTCGGCGGGTGTCGACGCCGCCTCGGGGTGGATCAGGAGGAACACCGCGATCCCGAGCACCGAGATCACGTTCGCGCAGGCGGGCGCCCACGCGCCCGGCCCGTACTTCTCGGCGGAGTTGAGCAGCTGAGAGAAGACGGCGAAGACGATGTAGAAGAAGATCTGCGGCAGGCACCAGTAGGCCATCTGGGTGGCGAGCAGAGCCCAGTCGGCCGACCAGCCCCCGGCGTAGAGCCCGACGATCAGCGGTGCCGCGAGCGTGCAGGCGGCCGTGAGGAGCGCCGCTCCGCCGAGGCACACGGTGAGCAGCCGCTCGAGGGTCCGCACGCCCTCCGGTCCGTCGGCCCGCGCCCGGACCATCTGCGGCACGAGCACCGCGCCGAGCACCCCGCCCGCGATGAGCCCGTACAGGTAGGTGGGCGCGGAGTTCGCGACCTCGAACACCTGCCCGCCGACCGACGCGCTCGTGCCGCCTACCGCCACGATCAGGAGCGCCAGCCGGACGAACCCGAGGATCCGCGAGACGAACGACGCGACCACCATCCCCCCGGTCGCGCTGCGCATCCGGGCAGCATAGGCGGTGCGACCCGGGTCGCCACCGACCGCGGCGCCCGCCGGGGTCGATGCGTCACGAACGGTCGTCACGGGCGCGGGAGAGGGGCCGTTCGTGACGCATCGATCCCGAGGGGGGGCGGGGTGGGAGGGCGAGCGGGCGGCGCTAGACGCGCACGGGTGCGACGGAGGCGCGGCGGATCAGCCGCGTCTCCAGCTCCATGCGGGTGGCCGAGGCTCCCGAGGCGAGCGGGGTCGCCGACCGGTGCGCCTGGTGCAGCATCCGGAAGGCGATGGCGCCCATCTCGCCGATGGGCTGCTGGATCGTGGTCATCGGCGGGGTCGCCCAGGCCGACTCCTCGACGTCGTCGAAGCCGATGACGCTGAGGTCGCGGGGGATGCGGAGGCCGGCGTCGTCGGCGGCCTCGTAGACGCCGAGCGCCATCACGTCGGAGCAGGCGAAGAAGGCGGTCGGCGCGTCCGGCTCGGCGAGCATCAGCCCGGCGGCCTCGCGGGCCAGCTCGCGGTCCCAGTCGCAGTAGGCGACCCGCGGATCCTCGACCCCGGCGGCGCGGAGCGCGGTGGTGAAGCCGTCGATCCGGGCGCTGCTGTAGAGCTGGGTGCGGGTGCCGCCGAGGACGCCGAAGCGGGTGTGGCCGGCGTCGAGGAGGTGCTCGGCGGCCATGCGGCCCCCGTCCCAGTTGGTCGCGCCGACGCTCGCGACGTCGGCCGGCGGCCGCGTGCTGGGGTCGACGACGACGACGGGCAGCTCGGCGGTGGTCAGCAGGTGCAGCTGCGCGGCCGAGACGTTGACCAGCACCACGATGGCGCCGAGCGAGGGGCGGCGGAGGAGGCGGCTGATCCAGGCGCCGTCGTCGCGGGCGCGGGTGAGCACCAGGTCGACCCCGGCGGCGGAGGCCTCGGCCTCGATCCCCTCGAGGACCGGTCCGATCCAGGTGCCGCCGATGTGGCCGACGACGACGTCGACGATCTGGGCGGAGTGCGGATCCTCGACCGGCGGGCGCAGGCGCGGGCGGCGGCGGTAGCCGAGCGCGTGCGCCGCCTCCATCACGCGCAGGCGGGTCGCCTCCGAGACGTCGGTGCCGCCGTTGAGCACCTTCGAGACGGTGGGGACGCTCGTCCCGGCGCGCTCGGCGATCAGCGCCATGGTCGGGCGGGTGGTCGCTCCGGAGACGTCGTCGTGGTCGGGCATGTGCTCACCGTAGCGGATACCGACTTTCGCAACTAGCCCTGCGCCAGGACGGCTTGCTCCGCCGGGAACCGCGGTGCATGATGGTCGGACGCCGGGGCTCCCGCACAGAAGTTGCGCAAGTCCTGTTCGATGACGAACCGCGGAGCGATCCGCCCGCACGTGAGGACGACGATGACCGACCACTCCCCGACCACTCCCGGCAAGACGGCCCTCGTCGTCCGAGGGGGCTGGGACGGCCACCAACCGGTCGAGGCGACCGAGCTGTTCCTGCCGTTCCTCCGCGACAACGGCTACGACGTGCGCGTCGAGGAGTCGACCGCCGTGTACGCCGACGAGGCCTACATGCGGACGGTCGACCTGATCGTGCAGTCGAACACGATGACCTCCATCCAGTGGGAGGAGTTCCTGGGCCTCCGCGCGGCGGTCGAGCGCGGCACAGGCCTCGCCGGCTGGCACGGCGGGATCGCCGACTCCTACCGCGACAACTCCGACTACCTGCAGCTGATCGGCGGCCAGTTCGCCTCGCACCCCGGCAAGCACCCGGACGAGCGCACCGGCGAGCAGTCGGACAACTACATGCCGCACACGATCGAGATGACGGCCCTCGCCGCCGACCACCCGATCACGCAGGGCATCACCGACTTCGAGCTGGTCACGGAGCAGTACTGGGTGCTGCACGACGACTACAACGACGTGCTCGCCACGACCACGCAGGCCGTCCGCCCGTGGGACCCGTGGAAGCGCCCCATCACCTCCCCCGCGATCTGGACCCGCCTCTGGGGCGAGGGCCGCATCTTCGTCTCGACGCCGGGCCACCGCGTCGAGATCCTCCAGGACGACAACGTCCGCACGATCATCGAGAGGGGAATGCTGTGGGCGTCCCGCTGAGAGTCGGCATCATCGGCGTCGGGAAGATCAGCGAGCAGTACCTCGCGAACCTCCCGACCTTCCCCGGCCTCCGCCTCGTCGCGGTCGCCGACCTGAACCAGGAGCGGGCGCAGCAGGTCGCCGACGAGCAGGGCGTCCGCGCCCTCACCGTCGACGCGCTGATCGACGACCCGGAGATCGACGCGGTGCTGAACCTCACGATCCCGGCGGCGCACGTCGAGATCGGCACCCGCGCCCTGAAGGCGGGCAAGCACGTCTTCGCCGAGAAGCCGCTCGGGCTGAACCCGGCCGAGGCCGCGCCGATGCTCGACCTCGCGGACGAGCTGGGCCTGCGCTTCGCGAGCGCCCCGGACACGGTGCTCGGGACCGGCGTGCAGACCGCGCGCCTCACCCTCGACTCCGGCGCGATCGGCACCCCGATCGCCGCGCAGGTGCACTGGGCCGCTCCCGGCCACGAGCGCTGGCACCCGGCGCCCGAGTTCTACTACCAGCCCGGCGGCGGCCCGCTGCTGGACATGGGCCCGTACTACCTGACGGCGCTCGTGCACTTCTTCGGGCCGGTCGTCCGCGTCACGGGCCTGGCCACCCGCTCCGACCGCCCGCGCACGATCGAGACCGGGCCGAAGGCGGGCACGCCGATCGAGGTGACGATCGACACGCACATCACCGCGCTGCTCGAGCACGCGAGCGGAGTCGCCACCACCGTCACCGTGAGCTTCGAGGTCTGGCGCAGCCGGGCCCCGAAGTTCGAGGTCTACGGCACCGAGGGCACCATCTCGGTCCCGGATCCGAACATGTTCTCGGACCCGGTCGAGGTCGCCGTCCGCGACGAGGACTGGCGGGTCGTCCCCGACTCCGCCGGCGTGATCGACACCGGTCGCGGAGTGGGACTGGCCGACCTCGCGGAGGCGATCGCGGAGGACCGCCCGCACCGCGCCTCCGGCCGCGTGGCCCTGCACGTGCTCGAGATCATGGACGCCGTGCTCCGCTCGAACGAGGAGAAGGCGGTCGTGACGATCGCGAGCACCGCCGAGAAGCCCGACGTGATGCCGCTGCGCACGGCGGGCTCGATCGGCGCCTGACAGCGCCGGGGGGCGACGACGGGAGGCGGGGGATCGCCGCCAGCGCGTCGCTCCCCGTTCGGGGGTGACGGCGGGGGGCGACGCCGTAGACTCGGCGGATCGACGGTCCTCAGCCGCCGCCGCACGCGGAGGGGGATCGGCCGTGGCAGTCGGCTTCCGGCGGAGCGGTGAGCTCCGTGCCCTCGCGCGCCCCCGGCTCCGGGCGGCCGGCGACCCGCTCTCCCCCGAGGACCACCGCTCCCGGCTGTCCGGTTGGCTCAGCATGCCCGGCGGGCCGGGTCTCGTGCGCCCCTCCGCCCTCGCTCCGGCGTGGGAGGCGCCCCTGCTCCGGCTCGTGCGCGCCGGGGCGCCGGCGGAGGACCTGCACGAGGCGACCACCGGCTCCCCCGAGGGCTCGCGCCTCGCGGCCGTCGTCGAGCTCGTCCGCGACGCCCTGCACTCCGCGGACGACGATCGCGCTCTGCGGCTCACCGGCTGGCTGGTGCGCATCCGCTACGACCCGTCGGCCGACTCCTTCCTCCGCCGCTACGGGATCGCGCTGACCGTCCGCCTGCCGCTGAGCGGCGGCCTCGACGTGGAGGTGCCGCTCGACGCCCCGGCGCTGCGCCTGCTCTACGCCGAGCTGGCAGCACCGATGGATCCGACCGCGGCTGTCGTGGCGGTCGAGACCCTGGAGCCGTCGACCCTCGCGGCGTCGACGCTCGCCTCCCTCTACTCCGCCCGCCGCCGCTGGAGCGACGTGGCCGAGTTCTCGGCGCCCGTCGAGAACGTGGACGCCGCCTCCGCCGCGGTGCTCATCCGCCGCGGCGTCGCTCTCCGCGAGCTCGGCCCGATCGAGGGCGCCCTCGAGGCGTTCGACCGCGTGGTGCGCCCGACCGTCACCAGCGCGCGTCCCGTGGAGCTGCGGGCGGAGGCGCTGCTCGAGCGCGCGAGCACGCTCCTCTCGGACGGGCGCACGGCTCCTGCTCGGCGCGATCTGGAGCGCGTGCTCTCCCGCTACCCGGACAGCGCCGCGGCGCACGAGCTGCTGGCGGTCACCGGGCGCTGACGCGACGGAGGGGCGCACCCTCTGCAGGATTCGTCCCTCCGGGGAGTGCGTCGGCTCAGTGCGTCGGCTCAGCCCTCGGCCTTCGAGGGCTTGCCCTCGGCGGGCAGGACCTCGTGCGGGGTGTCGCGCTCGTCCTCGCCCTCGGCCTGCGACGGCTTGTCGGACTGGTCGTCCGGGTCCTCGACGGGGCTCGGGGTCTGGTCGCTCATCGGAGTCCCTCCGGCTCGTCGGACGTGGCGGACGGCTCGGGGTGCGCCTCGAACTCCATCCAGGCGCGGTCCAGATCGGCCTGCGCCGACTCGGGCTCGCTGGCGAAGTAGCCGTCGTAGATCGCGCGGCCGCCGTGCTCGGGCAGGTCGTCGCGACCGCCGAAGGCCTGCGCGAAGCGGCCGACCTCGTCGTCCCTCTTCTGCTGATCCCGCAACCAGGCGGGGAAGGTCTGCGTCATGGTGACACCTCTCTCTCCTGCCCTCCAGCCAATCGCCCGCCGCGGATCCGGGCAAGCCCTTCCGCCGCGGGCCCCGAGGGGCCAGGCTCCGCCCTGGAGGAGCGGCGCTCCGCCCTCTAGAGGACATGTCCGCTACAGGGCGCCCCCGCCCCCGCCGCGGAGGAGAGCCGGCCCCTAGCGTGAGCCCGTGACCGACCCCGCTTCTCCGCGCCCCGCCCGTACCGCCGCGGGCCTGCGCCGCACTCTGCTCGCTCTGACCGCGACCGTCGCGCTGCTCGCCGGCACCGCGGCTCCCCTCGCCTCCGCCGAGCCGGACCCGGTGCCGGTCGGGAACGACCACCTCGCCAACGGCGTCGCCGCCTGGGGGCGCTACCTCAACGGGGAGTGGGACGTGCCGGCGGGCATGTCCGACCTCACGGACGTCGCGAGCAGCTACAGCCACACCCTCGCGCTCCACACCGACGGCACCGTCGAGGCCTAAGGAGCGGATCTGGAGGGCGAGCGGGACGTGCCGGCCGGGCTCCGCGAGGTGACCGCGATCTCGACCGGGTACCTCCACAGCATCGCCCTCACGATGGAGGGGACGGTCGTCGCGTGGGGCGACGACCGTCAGGGCCAGACCGACGTCCCGGCCGGACTCGGCGGCGTGACCGCCGTCGCCGCGGGCAGCTACCACACCCTCGCTCTGCGGGGCGACGGGACCGTGGCGGCCTGGGGCTCGGATCAGTTCGGAGCGACCGACGTGCCGGCGGGTCTCTCCGGAGTGGTCGCGATCGCCGCGGGCGGCTGGAACAGCCTCGCGCTGCGCGCCGACGGGACGGTCGTGGCGTGGGGCGGCGACGACAGGGGCGCGTACACCGCCCCGGCAGGCCTCCGCGACGTCGTCGCCGTGTCGGTCAGCTACTCCCACAGCCTCGCCCTGAAGCGGGACGGCACCGTCGTCACCTGGGGCGACCCCGCCGACTCCGGCTTGCCGCGGGTCCCCGCCGATCTCGGCGGCATCACCGCGATCGCCGCCGGCATCGGCTTCAGCGTCCTGCTGACGTCCGACGGCACCGTCGTCTCCCTGCACCCCGACGGCGACACGGAGCTGGACGTCCCGGCCGGGATCACCGGCGCCACCGGCATCGCGGTCGGCTTCAACCACGCCTTCGCGATCGGCCCGCTGCCGACCCTCACCGCCGACACCGCCGAGACGCTCGTCACGACCGGGACCCGCTACTCCGCGACCTTCACGGCGTCCGGCCCGGCCGCGACCTTCGAGGTCTCGTCCGGCGCCCTTCCCGCGGGGGTGGCCCTCTCGCCGGAGGGCGTCGTCTCGGGCAGGCCGACCACCGCAGGCGACTCCACCTTCACGGTGAGCGCGCGGAACGCGTACGGCACCACGGCCGGCGTGCCGCACACGGTCACCGTGGTCCACGCGAACACCCCGCCCGTCGTGACGGTCGCCTCCGCCACCGACGGCGCCTCCTACGAGAAGGGCTCGGAGCCGAGGGCCGCCTGCGCGATCACGGATGCGGAGAGCGGAACGTTCAGCGAGGAGGCCGTCGTCACCGGCACGCTCGTGAACGGCCTCGGCACCCGCACGGCGACCTGCACCTGGACCGACCCCGGAGGACTGACCACGACCGCCACCGCGACCTACCGGATCGTCGACACCGGCGTCCCCACCATCGCCGCGACGACCACGCCGACGGCTCCGAACGCCGCGGGCTGGTTCCGCTCCCCCGTCTCCGTCGGCTTCTCCTGCGCCGACGGCAGCGGCTCCGGGATCCGCAGCTGCACCCCCGCGCGGATCCTGCGCGAGGGCCCCGGCCAGAGCGTCACCGGCACCGCCGTCGACAACGCGGGCAACCGCGCCACGACGACCCGCAGCGGCATCGCCATCGACACCACGAAGCCGCAGCTCTCGTTCACGTCGAGGCCCGAGGGGTCCTACCCCTTCGGCACCGTGCTCCCGGAGGCGCGCTGCCTCGCGGACGACGCGCTCTCGGGCCTCACCGGCGACTGCGTGATCACGGGCGGCGGCCGCTCCGTCGGACCGCACGTCTACCGGGCGACCGCGACCGACCGGGCGGGCAACGTCTCGACCCTCACCGCGTCCTACACCGTGACCCCGTGGGTGATCGGCGGGCTCAGCACCTCGGTGAAGAGCGTGGCCGCCGGAGCCGCGACCGGCATGACGTTCCAGGTGACCTCGACGTCCTCCGCGGGAACGTTCCGCCACTCCGCCCTCGCCGACGTGCGCAGCGTCACGCAGAAGCAGACCTCCTGCACCGCCGGCGCCGTCCTCACCGAAGCGCCGACGACCACCCTGACCGGACGCCTCCGCTACGACACCGCGACGAACCGCTACGTGAAGGCGTGGACGGTGCCCGCGAAGCGGGGCACCTGCTGGACGCTGACGGTCACGACGGCGGACGGCAGCACGGGGAGCGCCCGGTACTCGGTGAAGTAGCGGCGCCGGACGGCCGCCGCGGTCCGGTCAGGCTCCCGCCGCGGCGTACCGCTCCGCGAGCACGCGGAACGCGGCGGCCAGCTCGGGCGGCTCGGCCCCGGCCATCGGAGCGTCGAACCGGCCGAACGACGCGGCGAGCGCCTCCCACGACCAGGCGCCGAGGGCGAGTCGGCAGCCCGCGTCGCCGAGGTCCTCCACCTCCCCGTCGCCCGCGTAGGGCAGGACCTCGGCGGCGGGCGCCTCCAGCACCACCGAGCCGCGGCACGGCCACCCCTCCCCGGGCGCTCCGCCGCGGAACCGCGCCTCCAGGAACTCGGCGGGACTCCGGACCGGCAGCGCCCGGCGGCGGAAGCGGGCACCGCGGGGTGAGCGCGGCTCGAGCCGGTCGACGCGGAACACCCGCCAGTCGTCGCGGTCGAGGTCGAAGCCGATGAGGTACCAGCGGCCCTGACGCGCGACCAGGTGGTGGGGCTCGACGCGGCGCACCGCCTCCGCGTGCGCGAAGCGGAGCACCTCCGAGGCCCGGACGGCCGCCGCGACCGCGACCAGCCGCTCCGAGGGGACCGCGGGAGCCGGCGCCGCCGCGACCGTGAAGCGCAGCGCATCAGCTCGGGGCCGGAGCCGGGCGGGCAGGACCTGCCGCACCGTCGCCAGCGCACGGGCCGACGCCTCCTCGAGCCCCGCGATCGGCGCGCGCAGGGCGGCGGTGAGGGCGAGCACCTGCTCGTCGTCGAAGAGCAGCGGCGGGAGCTCGGCGCCGGCCTCGAGCCGGTACCCGCCGTCGGGGCCCTTCGCCGCGTCGATCCGGTAGCCCATCGTGCGGAGTCGGTCGACGTCGCGACGCACCGTGCGCGGCGCGATCCCCAGGCGCTCGGCGAGCACTCCGCCCGGCCAGTCGCGGCGGGTCTGCAGGAGGGAGAGGAGCAGGAGGAGCCGCTCGGTCGTCGTGGGCACGTCCCGAGGGTATTCCGAGAAGAGGACCGTCACCGTCCTCTTCTCCTGGGAGCGTCGGGGCACCGGGTGTTCGACCCGGCACGACTGCGAGGAGCGCACCATGAGCATCACCACGACGACCCACCTCAACTTCCGCGGACAGGCCCGCGAGGCACTGGAGTTCTACGCCTCGGTCACGGGAGGCCGGGTCGACGCGATGTCCTACGCGGACGCGAACGCTGTCACCGCGCCCGACGAGGCCGACCAGCTGATGTGGGGCCAGGTCGTCTCCGAGGCCGGCTTCCGCGTCATGGCGTACGACGTCCCCGCGCACACGGCTTACGACCCGGGCACGATCCCGGTGTTCGTGTCGCTGCGCGGCTCCGACGCCGACGAGCTGCACCGCCTCTGGGACGGCCTCTCGGAGGGGGCGGCGATAGTCGTGCCCCTGGCCCCGGCGGCCTGGTCGCCCCTCTACGGGATGCTGCGCGACCGCTTCGGAGTGACGTTCGTCGTCGACCTCGAGGTCGCCTGGGGCTGAGGCCCGCGGGCTCGGCGGCGGGGCGCGTCCCACTGCGGACGCGCCGGCCGCCGACTCGGTACGCTCAGCACCGGATCCGGTCGGAGGGACGCTGCATGCTGGAGACGATCTCCGAGGCCCTCTCGCTGGTCACCCTCCCCCTCGGCGTGCTGTTCCTGCTCGCCGCGTTCGTCGCGGCGCTCATCGACGGACGCTGGCTGACGACGACCGCCTACCTCGAGGAGGGTCCGCCCCTCGCGCTGCACTGGGTGACCCGGGCCGGCGAGGTCCGATCGCGTCCGCTGTCCGCCGGGGACCCGCTGACGCCGACGCGGTCGGACCAGCGGGAGGTGCACTACCGCGAGGAGGATCCGCACCGCATCCGCCTGCACCGGTGGAGCGACGCGGTGCGGGCGCTGCGCCTGACCGGCCTGATCCTGCTCGGGGCGGGCGTCGTCCTCGGGATCCTGTCGACGGTGCTGGCGGTCCTCGCCTAGGCGGCGCCCCGTGCGCGAGGATCGGACCCGTGGATGCGGAACGGGTTCTCGGAGACGGACGGGCCGACGGGGTGTGGTGCCGGCTCGGGGAGCCGCTGACGGTCGCGCAGATCGCTCGCGGCGGGCCCGCGTGGCTGTGCCTGGACGCGCAGCACGGCGCGTTCGACGACGCCGCGGTCCTCGCCTCCCTTCGCGCGCTCGGCGTCGTGAGCGGAAGGCCGCCCGTCGGCGTCCGGGTCGCGAGGCTCTCCGACGCGCTGATCGGCAGGGCGCTCGACGCCGGAGCGGACGTCGTCGTCGTCCCGATGATCGAGACGGTCGAGGAGGCGCTCGCGGCCGTCCGCGCCGCGCACTACCCGCCGCTCGGCCGCCGCAGCTGGGGGCCGATGTCCGATCTCTGGGGCGCCGCTCCCCCGTCGGCCGCCGAGGCGCGCACCGCGCTCTGGGTCATGATCGAGACGCAGGCCGGCCTCGACGCCGTCGATCGGATTCTCGCGGTGCCGGGCGTGAGCGGAGTCTTCGTCGGCCCGTTCGACCTCGCGATCGGCCTCGGACGGGACCTGTCCGACCTGCTCGCCGCGGACGGACCGGACGACCCGCTGCCGAGGATCGCCGCGGCGGCCCGGCGCGCGGGCAAGGGCGCCGGGGCCTACGCGGGCGACCGCGAGCGCGCCGGGCTGCTGCGAGCGCTCGGCTTCCCGAGGGTCGCGGTCGCGACGGATCAGTCGCTGATCGCGCTCGGCACCGCGGCGGCGCTCGACGCGGACGCCGCCGACTCCGGCTGCTGAGCCCGAGGCCGGGCACGGGGCCGGCCGCCGGTCACCGGCGAGGGCTCCCGCCGGGGGGATGCACGGGCTCCGGCGGCTCGGGGACGAAGCGGAGGCCGCCGGCGGAGTTCGCGAGATCGGTGAGCGCCGAGATCCAGGCGGGGTTGATGCGGGGCATGCGGCCGCCGGCGTAGGTGTAGCGGAGCGTGTGCGAGGAGTGCAGCCAGATCGCGCTGCGGCCGTCGCTCATCCCGTTCTCGTCGCGCCAGGTGAGCAGGCACGACTCCCCCCGGCGCAGCTTCGCGGTGAGGACGATCTGCAGGTGGGCGAGCACCCGGTCCTCGACGTCGATCTCGACCGATCCGTCGTAGTGCAGCTTCCCCATCGGCGTCTCCCGGCCTCGTCCTCGGAGGACGGGCGCGCCTCCGGCCCACCATCCTCGGATGTCGTCCAGTGACCAGTTCGGGGCGGCGACAACCGGCGGATCAGCTGGTATCGGCGGATCCGCTGGTCTCGACGGGGCGGGGCTCAGGCCGGCGGGTTCGCCGACATGAAGTCGCGCATCGGCAGCAGGTTCTGGAGGGGCGCGAAGTACCCGAAGCGGGGCAGGTCGAAGACCACTCCCGCGACTCCGGAGGATCCCATCGCCGCGATCCACTCGAGCGCGGCCGGCATCGGCACCTTCAGCACGCGCGACGCGTCCTCGTCGGAGAGGCCGGCGTGCAGCGCCCCGGCGCGGGCGCGCTCCCCCGTGGTGAAGGCGAAGACCATCGGCCCCGACTCCAGGCCGCCGACGAAGGGGGTGGGCGCGTCGTCCGGCCCCCGCGCGATGAAGCACCACATCGGCAGGGCGTAGACGCTGCGCCAGAGCGCGTCCATCGCGGCGAAGCTCTCGGGGTCGGCGCGCAGGGCCTCCGCCCGGGCGTCGATCTCGACTGTCTGATCCATGGGGCTCCCCTCGGCGCCGGCGATCGGCGCGGACCTCCACGCTAACGATGCTCCCGTTGGGCCGCACCCGCGATCGATCCGTCAGCAGCGGCCCGTCCCGGCGGCGGGCACGGGCCGCGGGCGACGGATGGATGCGGTGGTGGCTGTGCGAGCCGTCCGCTGATCCGCTCGGCCACTGGCCCCGTCCAGGCGGTTAGGTTAGGTTAACCTTCGCAACCCCCACCACCCCCTTCGAAGGATCGCCGTGCCCGCCACTCGCACCCCCCTCCGCCTGACCGCCGTCGCCTCGCTCGGCCTCGCCGCGCTGCTGCTCACCGCCTGCTCGGGAGGAGCCGACGCCGGCTCCGAGGGCACGTCCGAGAGCAGCGCCGCCGAGAGCGGCGAGGGCTTCCCCGTCACCGTCGACCACGCCTTCGGCAGCACCACCGTCGAGTCGGCCGACCGCGTCGTCGCGACGAGCTGGACCAACCAGGACGTGGCGCTCGCGCTGGGCGTGACCCCGGTCGGCTTCACCCGCGCCTCATACGGCGACGAGGACGGCGACGGCCTGCTGGTGTGGACGAAGGAGGCGCTCGACGCCTCCGGCGCCGAGACCCCGACCCTGTTCGACGAGACCGACGGCGTGCCCTTCGAGGCGATCTCGGACCTCAGCCCGACCGTGATCCTCTCGGCCTACTCCGGCATCACCCGGCAGGACTACGACACCCTCAGCCAGATCGCCCCCACCGTCGCCTACCCGGGCCTGCCCTGGGGCACGACCTGGCAGGACTCCGCGAAGCTCGACGGCGCCGCGCTGGGCCTCGAGGACGAGGCCGTCGCGAAGGTCGGCGAGATCGAGAGCGACATCACGCAGACCACCGCGTCCTACCCGCAGCTCGCGGGCACCACGTTCATGTACGGCTGGTACGACCCGACCGACGCGAGCACCTTCACCTACTACACGCCGAACGACGCGCGCGTGAAGTTCGTCGAGGACCTGGGGCTCGACGTCGCCCCGAGCGTCGCCGAGCTCTCCGGCGACTCGGAGGCGTTCAGCGGCACGATCAGCTCCGAGAACGCCGACCAGCTCGACGCCGACGTGCTCGTCGTCTACGGCGACGACACGACCCTCGCCGCGCTGCAGGCCGACCCGCTGCTCTCCAAGATCCCGGCCGTCGAGCGCGGCTCCGTCTACGTGCTGGAGGACGGCTCCTCCGCCGCCATGGCCACCTCGTCGCCGAACCTGCTCAGCATCCCGTGGGTGCTCGACGAGTACACCGCCGGCCTCGCCGCGGCCGCCGACAAGGTGTCGTGACCCGCACCGCACCCACCCGGAAGACGAGGGCGACCGCGCTGGCGGTCGCCCTCGTCGCGCTGGCCGTCGCCTCGGTCCTCTCGCTCGTGTACGGCTCCCGCGAGATCCCGCTCGGCGAGGTCTGGCCGGCGCTGACCTCGCCCGATCCGGCGTCCATCGTCGACGCGGCGGTGCAGGGGCGGGTGCCGCGGACGGTCCTCGCGATCCTGGTCGGCGCCGCGCTCGGGCTCGCCGGAGCCGTGATGCAGGGCCTGACCCGCAACCCGCTCGCCGATCCGGGCATCCTCGGCCTCAACTCGGGCGCCTCGCTCGCGGTCGTGCTCGGGATCGCCGGGGTCGGCGCGACGAGCCTGCCGCAGTTCATCTGGCTCGCGTTCCTCGGAGCCGCCGCCGCCGGGGCGTTCGTCTACGCGGTCGCGTCGCTCGGCCGCGAGGGCGCCACTCCGCTGAAGCTCGCCCTCGCCGGAGCCGCCACCGCCGCCGCGCTCACCTCCCTCATCAGCGCGGTCCTGCTCACCCAGGAGACCACGCTGAACCGCTTCCGCTTCTGGCAGGTCGGCGGAGTCGGCGGCGCCGAGACCGCGAGCATCCTGCAGGTCCTCCCGTTCCTCGCGGTCGGCGCGGTGCTGGCCCTCTCCAGCGCGCGAGGGCTCGACGCCCTGGCGCTCGGCGACGACCTGGCGACCGGCCTCGGCCGGCGCGTGGGGCGCATCCGCCTGGTCGCGGGGCTCGCGGCCGTGCTGCTCTGCGGCGCCGCGACCGCGATCGCCGGACCGATCGGATTCATCGGCCTGGTCGTCCCGCACCTCGCCCGCCGCGTCACCGGCCCCGCGCACGCCTGGCTGCTGCCCTCCTCCGCTCTGCTCGGCGCCCTGCTGCTGCTCGTCGCCGACGTGGTCGGCCGCGTGGTCGCCCGGCCGAGCGACGTCGAGGTGGGCATCGTGACCGCGCTGATCGGCGCCCCGGTGCTCATCGCGATCGTGCGCCGCTCGAAGGTGCGGGCGCTGTGAGGACCGCGGAGGCGCCCGCCGCGGTCGGCATCGCGGCCGGCCGCACGCTGCGCCGTCGGCGCACGGTCATCGGCTGCGCGGTCCTCGCGGTGCTCGTGCTGGCGCTCGTCGTCGTCTCGCTCACGGTCGGCAGCACGGTCTACTCGGTGCCGGAGGTCGTCCGCGTGATCCTCGGCGAGACCGTGCCGGGCGCCTCCTTCACCGTGGGCACGCTGCGGCTGCCGCGCACCATCACGGCCGTCCTGGTGGGCGTGGGCTTCGGAATGGGCGGCGTGATCTTCCAGACGATGCTGCGCAACGCCCTCGCCAGCCCCGACATCATCGGCATCACCTCGGGGGCGAGCGCGGCGGCCGTCGTCGCGATCGCGTTCTTCGGGCTCTCGGGCGGCGCGGTCTCGGTGATCGCGGTCGCGGCCGGGCTCGCGACCGCCCTGATCATCGCCGGACTGGCCGAGGGCGGCGGAGTGATCGGGGCGCGGCTGATCCTCATCGGCATCGGCGTCGCGGCGATGTTCCAGAGCGTGATCGCCTACGTGCAGACCCGCGCCGACTTCGAGGACGTCCAGGAGTCGCTGCGCTGGCTGACCGGCAGCCTCAACTCGGCCGCCTGGCCCTCCGTCCCGCCGCTCGCGCTGACGATGCTCGTGCTGGTGCCGCTGGCGCTGCTGCTCTCGGGCCGGCTCGGCGTGCTGCAGCTCGGCGACGAGTCGGCGACCGCGCTCGGGCTCGACGTGCGGCGCAGCCGGCTGGCCCTGCTCGCGGTCGGAGTCGGCCTCGTGGCCGTCGCGACCGCCGCCACCGGCCCGATCGCGTTCGTCGCCTTCGTCTCGGGGCCGATCGCGCGGCGGATCCTGCCGAGCGCGCGCACGCTGCTGATCCCCTCCGCCCTGGTCGGCGCGGTCGTGGTGCTCGCCGCCGACCTGCTCGCCCAGTACGTCGTCGGCGCGCTGTTCTCGGGCGCGCGCTTCCCGGTCGGCGTCGTCACCGGCGCCCTCGGCGCGCCCTTCCTGCTCTGGCTCCTCGCCCGCCGCAACCGCTCCGGAGGCTCCCTGTGACCGACGCCCCGCCCACCCTCGCCGCCGACGCGGTCACCCTCGCCTACGACGAGCGCGTCGTGGTCGACGGGCTCTCGCTCGCCGTGCCGCCCGGCCGGATCACGGTGATCGTCGGCGCGAACGCCTGCGGCAAGTCGACGCTCCTGCGCGCGATGGCGCGGCTGATCACCCCGCGCTCGGGGAGCGTCCTGCTCGACGGGCGCGCGATCCACCGGCTCCCGACGCGCCAGGTCGCGCAGCAGGTGGGGCTGCTGCCGCAGACCCCGATCGCCCCGGAGGGGATCGCCGTCTCGGACCTGGTCGCCCGGGGCCGCTACCCGCACCGGGGCCTCTTCGGCCGCGGCTCCGGATCGGACGACGACGCGATCGTCGAGGAGGCGCTGCGCGACACCGGCACGCTCGAGCTCGCCGACCGCCCCGTGGACGAGCTCTCGGGCGGGCAGCGCCAGCGGGTGTGGATCGCGATGGCCCTCGCCCAGCGGACCGACGTGCTCCTCCTGGACGAGCCGACGACCTACCTCGACGTGTCGCACCAGGTCGAGGTGCTCGACCTGCTCACCGACCTCAACCGCTCGCGCGGGACGACCATCGTGATCGTGCTGCACGACCTCAACCTCGCCGCCCGCTACGCCGACCACCTCGTCGCCGTGCGCGACGGAGCCCTGTACGCCTCGGGCACGCCCGCCGAGGTGGTGACGCCGGAGACGGTGCGCGCGGTGTTCGGGATGGAGTCGCGCGTGATCGAGGACCCGGTCTCGCGGACGCCGCTGGTGCTGCCGATCGGGCGCCACCACTCGGGCTGAGCCCGGCCGGTCAGACTGAGCGGTCAGGCCGGGGCCGCGGCCAGGGAGGCGCCGTCGACGAGCGTGCAGCGGAGGAGCTGCTGCTCCCGTCGCGCGGGGTCGCCCTCGATGAGGATCTGCACGGCGCGGCGGCCCATGTCGCGCCGGGGCAGCTCGAAGCCGGCCTGCCAGCCGGTGCGATCGGCGGATCCGGAGAGCGACACCAGCGACAGGTCGCCCGGCACCGCCACCCCCTCGGCCTCGGCGGCCTCCTGCAGGAGGACGAACTGCTCCTCCTGCTCGGCGAGGACGACCGTGACGCCCTCGGCGGCGATCCGGCGGATCCACTTCCGCGGCGACGCCTCCGGCCCCGGGACGAGGTGGAGGAAGCCGTCGCCGAGCTCGGCCCGCGCGCCGGCCATGCGGTCGGTGTACGACTCGACGCCCTCGCCGTGGCCGGCGTAGGCGAAGCGGGTGTGGCCGAGGGCGCGCGCGCAGGAGATCAGCTCGCGGACGATCGACGCGTAGTCGGCGGCCACGTAGGGCACGGGCCCGCCGGCGTCGTCGCGGCGGCCGACGCTGACGAAGGAGAAGCCGCTCGCGTTGAGGAACTCGAGCTCCTCACGGGGCATGCGCTGCCCGAGGAGGATGCAGGAGTCGGCCAGGCGCAGCCGGGTGGTGCCGCCGCTCAGGCCGCCGCGGCGGCCGCCGACGCGGCCGCTGGTCAGCAGGAGGAGGTCGATGTCGCGGTTCTGCGCCTCCTCCTCGATGCCGGCGAGGAACGGATGGAAGAAGTCCTCGCGATCGAGCGGGAACAGGCTCTCGTAGGTGTAGACGCCGATCATGCCGGTGCCGACCTGCTTGAGGCGGCGCGCGATGGGGTCGGCGACGTACCCCGTCTCCTGGATCGCCTTGAGGATCCGCGCCCGCGTCGCCTCCGGGACCCGGGCGAGCTGCTCGCCCTTGTCGTTGAGCACGAACGACACCGTCGTCTGGCTGACTCCCGCGAGACGCGCGATGTCCTTCTGCGTGATCCGCGGCACCCGGACACCCCCGCTTCATCCTGGTAATAGGTATTACGTCTTGACCTCAGGCTACCGATGACGAAGGATCGCCGTACGCCCATCCGGGGCGAGAGAGGGCGGAACGTCGACGATGATGAATCCCGCAGACCCAGACAACCAGACCACGGCCTCCCCGAGGCCCGATCGGCAGCACAAGCCCGATCACCAGCCCGAGCACGATCCGCAGCGCAGGCCCGACAACTCGCGCCGCCTCTTCCTCGCTGGGGGCGCCGCCGCCCTCGCCGGCGCGGCAGGAGCCGTCGGCGCCGCCACTCCGGCCGCCGCCGCGCCCCCGGCCGACGCTCCCGGGCAGAAGAAGCGCCTGAGCGTCACCGAGGGGCCGATCTCGCCGCTCGACAAGGAGTTCCGCTGGGACGACCGCGCCGGCGCCGACAACACCCGCGCAGTGCAGGCGGCCATCGACAAGGCGATGACCGCTCCGGGCGGCGAGGTGTCGCTGCCCGCCGGCGAGATCCGGGTGACGGGCCTCGCGGTCGACTACCGCGGCTACCCGGTGCAGCCCGAGAACGGGCCGCCCTACGGCTACGCCGGGCCGAAGATCGTCGGCGCCGGCATGCGCCAGACGAGGATCGTCCAGATCGAGGGCTCGACCCGCGACATCTTCACCGTCTCCGGCCAGACCGGCGACGCGGCCGGCCCCGCCAACAACAACAAGGCCACCGGCGTCGTCCTCGCCGACTTCGAGATGACGGGCACGTCCTCCGGCGGCCACGGGATGTCGCTGCGCTCGCTGGTCAACTGCGAGTTCCGCAACCTGTGGATCCAGAAGACCGGCAAGTCGGGCATCTTCCGCGAGCGCGCCACCTTCGTCTCGGGCGTCGACGACGAGTACTCGTACGCCAACTCCTGGAACAAGATCAAGATCGTCGCCCCCGCGGGCTGGGGCGTGGAGGACTCGGGCAAGGCCTCCATCGGCGGCTCGATGACCAACGTCGAGGCGATCAGCCCCGCCCTCGGCGGCTTCCTCCTCGCGCCGACGAACATGACGCTGCTCGACTGCCAGGCCATCGGCGGCACGGTCGGCCTCCGGTCGATCCGCAACGAGAACCGGCGCTCGGTCAACTCCGGCCTGACCCTGATCAACTTCCGCTCGGAGGGCTCCCGCGACGGCTGGGAGGTGCTGATCGAGGCCGGCACGAGCCACATGATCGTGAACCCGAACTTCTTCCCGACCTCGGGCGCGAACTGCCTCGGCGTCGGCCTGACGAACGGCGGAGCGGACTTCGAGGTGCGCAACCTCACCGTCCTCGGCGGCTTCTACGGGCTCAGCCTCGGCCGCTTCCCGCAGCAGAAGGCGATCGTGCTGGGCAGCGACTCCTCCCAGACGCGCCTCGTGAACCCGTTCATCGAGCGCGGCGCCGCGGGAGTGGACGAGGGCTCGCTGATCGTCGACGAGGGACGCCTGACCTCGTTCGAGCTCGGCCGCGGCCGGGTGGAGCGCGCGGCCGGCTACACCACGATCGCCCGCGCCCCCGAGACCATCCCGACCCCTCCGGCCGGGCAGGTCAACGAGGGCTGGGAGCGCTCCGGCGACACCTGGCGGAAGGTGGCCGTCTTCCCCGACGGGCACCGCGTCGTCATCGCCTCCTGACCCCGGGCGGCGGCGCCCTCCGCGCCGCCGCCCTCCCCCACCGCACACGGAACGAGCACCAGAACGCATGCATGACGACAGCACCCGCATCGAAGCCCGCATCGCCCGCTTCCGCGCCGAGAGCCTCCGGCCGGCGATCCACCGGGCGGTCGAGCCGCTCGGGATCGAGTCGTGGACCGCTCCGGGCGAGCCGGTCCCCTTCGAGCAGGCGCGGGCCGCGTCCTACGCGCCCGCCCGCATCGGGGAGCCGTGGGGCGCCCCCTGGGGCACCGTGTGGTTCCACGTGCGCGGCGAGATCCCCGCCTCCTGGGTCGGCGTCGACGGCTGCGAGCCCGAGCTCGTCGTCGACCTCGGCTACACCGGCGCCCAGTCCGGCTTCGAGGCGGAGGGGCTCGTCTTCACCGCGACCGGCACGGTCGTGAAGGCCGTCGAGCCGTTCAACCAGTCGGTCCCGCTCGACCGGCTGCCCGGCCGCGAGGCGGGCGACCGCACGGTCGAGCTCTACATCGAGGCCGCCGCCAACCCGAACATCACCGGCGACTGGTCCTTCACCCCCACGGCGCTCGGCGGCCGCCCCGCCGACGGCGCCCTGCCGTCCGACCCGCTCTACCGCCTCCGCCGCCTCGAGCTCGGGCTGCTCGACCGGGAGGTCTGGGAGCTGGAGCAGGACATGGCCGTGCTCGTCGGGCTGATCGGGCAGCTGCCCGAGTCCTCCCAGCGCCGCGCCGAGATCGTGCGCGCCCTCGACCGCGCCGTCGACGTCCTCGATCCGGACGACGTGTCCGGCACCGCCGCCGCGGGCCGGGAGGCGCTGCGGACCGTCCTCGAGCGGCCCGCCTCGGCCAGCGCGCACCACCTGCACGCCGTCGGCCACGCCCACATCGACTCCGCCTGGCTCTGGCCCGCCCGCGAGACCGCCCGCAAGGTGGCCCGCACCTTCTCGAACGTCTGCGACCTGATCGAGCGCGAGGAGGGCTTCGTCTTCGCCGCCTCCTCCGCGCAGCAGTACGCGTGGCTGAAGCGCGACCACCCGGAGCTGTTCGAGCGCGTCCGCGGCCACGTGCTCGCGGGCCGCTTCGTGCCGGTCGGCGGGATGTGGGTCGAGTCGGACACGAACATGCCCGGCGGCGAGGCGCTCGTGCGCCAGCTGCTCGAGGGCAAGCGCTTCTTCCTCGACGAGTTCGGGATCGACACCGAGGAGGTCTGGCTCCCGGACTCCTTCGGCTACTCCGCGGCGCTGCCGCAGATCATCGCCGGAGCGGGCGGGCGCTGGTTCCTCACGCAGAAGATCTCGTGGAACGAGACCAACACGATGCCCCACCACACCTTCTGGTGGGAGGGCATCGACGGCACCCGCGTGTTCACGCACTTCCCGCCCGTCGACCTCTACAACTCCGACCTCTCCGGCGAGGACCTCGCCCGCGCCGAGCGCCAGTACGCCGAGAAGGGCAGCGGCACCATGTCGCTCGTGCCCTTCGGCTACGGCGACGGCGGAGGAGGCCCCAACCGCGAGATGATCGCGGCCGCCCGCCGCACGCGCAGCCTCGAGGGCTCGCCGACCGTCGAGCTGTCCACGCCCCGCCGCTTCTTCGAGGAGGCGCAGGCCGAGTACCCGGACGCGCCCACCTGGTCGGGCGAGCTCTACCTCGAGTTCCACCGCGGCACCTACACGTCGCAGGCGCGCACCAAGCAGGGCAACCGCCGCAGCGAGCACCTGCTCCGCGAGATCGAGCTGTGGGCGACCACGGCCCTCGTCCGCGCCGGGGTCCCGTACCCGGCCGACGAGCTGCGCGAGATGTGGCGGACGGTCCTCCTGCAGCAGTTCCACGACATCCTGCCCGGCACCTCCATCGCCTGGGTGCACCGCGAGGCGGAGGAGAACTACGCCCGCATCGCGCAGCGGATCGAGGAGATGATCGCCGAGGCCGTCCGGGCCCTCGCCGGCGAGGGCTCCGCGGAGCTGCTGGTGAACTCCTCCCCCTTCGCCGTCGGGGGCGTGCCGGCGCTCGGCGCGGCCGCGGCCGACCCCGCCGCGGAGCACTCGGCCCCGACGCTCCGCTCCGACGGCGACGCCCACGTGCTTGACAACGGGCTCGTCCGGGTGCGGATCGGCGCCTCCGGGCTCCTCGAGTCGGTCGTGGACCTCGCGAGCGGCCGGGAGGTCGTGCCCGCCGACGCCGCCGCGGGGCTCCTCCAGCTCCACCGCGATACCCCGAACAAGTGGGACGCCTGGGACCTCGACGACAACTACCGCCGCACGGTGGAGGACCTCGTCGGCGTCGACTCGGTCCGCGCCGGCACCGTGAGCGACCCGCTCGGCCGCGAGGTGCCGGCGGTCGTGATCACCCGCTCGTTCGGCGGCTCCACGGTCGTGCAGACCGTCTCGCTGCAGATCGGCCGGGCGGCCGTCGACCTCGACCTCGACATCGACTGGCACGAGCGCCGCAAGCTGCTCAAGCTCGCCTTCCCGCTCGACCTGCTCTCGGACCGGGCGACGTCCGAGATCCAGTTCGGCCACGTGCACCGCCCGACCCACGTGAACACGACGTGGGACGCCGCCCGCTTCGAGACCGTCGCGCACCGCTGGGTGCACGTCGGCGAGCCGGGCTTCGGCGTCGCGGTCGTCAACGACTCCACCTACGGGCACGACATCACCCGCGACCGGGCCGCGGCCGGCACCCCGACGACCACGGTCCGGCTCTCGCTCCTGCGCGCGCCGCTGTTCCCCGACCCGGACGCCGACCAGGGCCGCCACCGCCTCGCCGTCTCGCTCGTGGTCGGCGCCGAGCTGCCCGACGCCGTCGAGGCCGGCTACGCGCTGAACACCCCGGTCCGCAGGCTCACCGGCGCCGCGCCCGTCGCTCCCCTGGTGTCGATCGACGACCCCTCGGTGATCGTCGAGGCCGTGAAGGCGGCAGACGACGGGAGCGGCGACGTGATCGTGCGGATCTACGAGTCGCTCGGCCGCCGCGCCACAGCGACCCTCCGCGCCGCCTTCGCCGTCCGGGCGGTCACCCGCACCGACCTGATGGAGCGCCCGACCGAGCAGGTCCGCATCGAGAGCTCCGTCGAGGCGGAGTCGGCCGACGTGCGGCTCGAGCTGCGCCCGTTCGAGATCGCGACGGTGCGCCTGGCGCGCTGAGCGCGAGGGGACGCGGGGCGGGAGCAGGCCGGGCCGGCTTGCTCCTGCCCCTGCGTCATGTGGTCTGCTCGATGCACAAGGTCCCGATCGGAGAGGTCCCCCATGCAGTCGTTCCCCGCCCCGCCCCGCCAGGTGCAGATCGGCGACGCCGCCGCGTTCGCCGGCGTCACTCCGCGGGCGATCCGCCACTACCACCGGCTCGGCCTGCTCCCCGAGCGCGAGCGGGGCGGCGACGGCCGCAGGCGCTACGGCTACGACGACATCATCCGGCTGCTCTGGATCCGCCGCCTGGCCGACGCCGGGGTCGCACTCGAGGACATCCGGGACGCCTTCGCCGTCGCAGCCCCGGCCGGCGCCGAGGACAGCGCCGACCGCGAGGACGAGGTCGCGGGCGTCCTCGCCCGGCTGGACGACGCGCTCGCCGCGCAGGAGGAGGAGCTGCAGCGGAAGCGGGCCTCGGTCCGGCGCATGCGGACCCTCGGCGGCCGGCTGGGGCTGCTCGACGACATCGTCTCGCGCCGCCTCGAGGGCGCACCCGAGGGCTCGCTGCGCCAGGCCGACCTCGACACCCTGCTGGTCACCGAGCGGATGTTCGGTCCGCTGGGCGCCGTCTCCCAGGCCGGCCGCTTCGTCGTCCTGGCCGCCGATCCGGCGCTGCGGGCGGAGGCCGACCGCGTCGACGCCGCCGAGGAGGCCCTCGACGACACGGTCGCCGAGGACGACCCCCGGGTGGAGCAGGTGGCGCGGGAGCGGCACGCCTTCGAGGCCCGGCTGATGCGCGTCGTCGAGGAGTCCGGTCAGCTCGAGGAGGACGAGGCGATCTTCGACGCGTGGGACGAGGCGCATCCGCCCGAGGACCCCGCGCCGGCCCCCGATCCCACGCAGGGCTCCCGCGCCCGGAGCGCCGGCGAGATCATCCGGAGCCTGCCCTACGACGTCTCGCCGGCCCGCCTGCGTGCCATGGACCTGGCGATGCGGCTGGGGATGGAGGAGGCGCCGACGCGCTGAGACGCGGGGTCACGCCCGTCCGGTCACCCGAGGACCTCCCGCAGCACCTCCAGCGCCCGCTCGCGGTCGCCGACCCCGCCGCCCTCGTGCCCGCTGTACGGCCACACGTCGATCGACGTCTCGCCGCCGGAGACGTTGTGGGAGGCGAAGACCGTCGAGGGCGGGCAGATCGGGTCCATCAGGCCGACCGAGCGGTGCACCCGGCAGCGCAGGCGCCGCGAGAAGTGGACGCCGTCGACGTAGGAGAGGGTCCGCTCGACGGCGTCGAGGTCCTCGGGGCGGGTCGCCAGGTAGCGGGCGATCTCGACGTAGGGCGCCTCGTTCGTGACGGTCGTGGCGCGGAGGACGTCGGAGAGGAAGGGCACCAGGGCGATCGCCGCGCGCACCCGGGGGCGCAGCGCCGCCGCGGCGGTCGCGAGCGCTCCGCCCTGGCTGCCGCCGAAGACCGACACCCGGTCCGGGTCCAGCCCGGGGAGCGCCTCCACGGCGTCGACGGCGAGCGCCGCATCCGCGATCAGGCGCCGGTAGTAGTAGGTCTCGGGCGACTCGATGCCGCGGGTCGTGACCCCGGGGTACGCGGGTCCGCTGCCGTGGGGGTCCGGGGTGGCTCCGGAGCGGGCGAGACGGCCGGCTCCCTGGCCTCGCGCGTCGACGACCAGGTGCGCGTACCCGGCGGCGGCGATCCAGAGGTGCTCGATCGGACGGCCCCGTCCGCTGCCGTACCCGGGGTACTCGATCACCACGGGGAGCGGGGCGCCCGGGTCGACCGCGGGGGTCACCAGCCAGGCGGCGATCGGCTCGCCCGCGAAGCCGGGGAACCGCACGTCCCGCACCCGCACCAGCGGGAGGCCCGCGTCGACCGGCGCGGCGCTGACGCCGGGGCCGCCCTCCCGCCCGAGCGCGAGGGTGGCCCGCCAGAAGGCGTCGAAATCGTCGGGCTCCGCGACCTCCGCACGGAACTCGCGGAGTGCGGCGAGGGGGCGATCCGTGAACACCGGGTCAGCCTTTCAGACCGGAGTGCGCGAGCCCTTCCACGAACTGCCGCTGAGCGAGGAGGAACACGGCCAGCACGGGCACGACCGTCATCGTCGCCGCGGCGAGCTGCACGTCCCACATCTCCCCGCCGTAGGCGTCGGTGAAGCGGGTGAGCGCCTGGGGCAGGGTGAAGAGCTCGGGTGAGGTCAGGTAGACCGTCGGCTCGAGGTACATGTTCCAGGACCCGAGGAAGGTCAGGATCGCGACGGCCGACAGCGCGGGCTTGGACAGCGGCAGGAAGATGCGCCGCCAGATCCCGAAGCGGCCGAGGCCGTCCAGGCGCGCGGCCTCCTCGAGCTCGCCGGGCATCGCGATGAAGTACTGCCGCATGATGAACGTGCCCAGCACCGCCGGCGCTCCGACCATCGGCACCAGCAGCAGCGGCACGTGGGTGTCGATGAAGCCGAGCTGCCGGAAGATCTGGAACAGCGGGATGATCGTCACCTCCGTCGGCACCAGCAGGCCGGTCAGGACGACGAGGAACACCGCGTTGCGTCCCGGGAACGGGATCCGGGCGAAGGCGTAGCCGGCCAGGCTCGACACCAGCAGCGTGACCACGGTGACCGTGACCGCGATGTAGAGGCTGTTCCAGTACTGGAGCGCGAACGGCTGGAACCGGAACGCCTCGGCGTAGCCCGCCAGGCTCGGCGAGTCCGGCAGCAGGGTCGGCGGGTTCGAGAAGATCTCGTTCACCGGCTTGAACGACGAGGCGATCATCCAGAACGTCGGCACCGCGAACGGCAGCACGAGCAGGATCAGCGTCACGACGAGCAGGGCGGTCATGAGCGGGCTGCGGCCGCGGCGGCGCTTGACGGGCGGCTCCGGGACGGCTTCGAGGCGTGGCGTGAGCGGGGTCCCCTGCTCGACGACGGCGTCAGTTCTCATAGAAGGCCCATTTCCTGCGCAGCTGCCACTGCACGACCGTGAGGATCAGGACGAAGAGGAGCAGCATCAGCGAGAGCGTCGCGCCGTAGCCGATGTCGCTGAACTCGAAGGCCTGTTGGAACACGTAGTAGACGAGCACTGTCGTCGACAGTTCCGGCCCGCCCTCGGTCAGGACGGCGACCTGCGCGAACGCCTGCAGCGAGCCGACGATCGTGAGGATGCCGGTGAGGAGCAGGGTGGGCGAGATGAGCGGGAGCGTGATCCGGAAGAAGATCGCGCGGGGGCTCGCGCCGTCCAGGCGGGCCGCCTCGTAGAGGTCGCCCGGCACTCCCTGCAGCGCGGCGAGGAAGAGCACCATGTTGACGCCGACGCTGCGGATGACCTGCGTGACGATGACGCTCGCCATCGCGGTGGGTCCCTCCTGGAGCCAGTTCGGCCCGTCGAGGCCGACCAGCGAGAGCAGGCCGTTGATCGCGCCGTTGTCCTGGAGGAGGAAGCCCCAGACGAGGGTCCAGGCGACCACCGAGATGACGACGGGCGAGAAGAAGAGCGTGCGGAACAGGGCGCCACCCGGGATCCTCCGGTTCAGCAGCACGGCCAGGCCCAGCCCGAGGGCGAGGTTCAGGACGACCACTCCCCCGGAGAAGACCGCGGTCGTGCCGAGCACCGCGCCGATGCTCGGGTCGTTGATCGCCCGCTCGTAGTTCTCGCCGCCCACGAAGGTCATGGAGCCGGTGAAGACGTTCCACTCGTTGAGGCTGAACCAGACCGCGAGCCCGACGGGCAGCAGCACGAACACGATCACACCGAGCAGCTGGGGCGCTATGAAGAGCCAGCCGGCGAGCGCGTCGCGGCGCCGGAGGTTCCAGTAGGCGCCGGCGGGAGCGGATCGGCGGCTGTCCGTCGAGGTCGCGGTCACGGGATCACTTCCCCTGGAGGACGGGCGCGATGGCGTCGCAGACGCCTCCGAGCACCTCGGCGACGTCGGCGTCGGCCGACCACATGCGGTCCAGCGCCGTCTTGCCGACCGAGGTGATCTCGGCGGGGCTCGTCACCGGAGGGGTGGCGGACACGTCGGCGAGCTCGTCGACCACGACGCGGTCGAGCTGCTCGGCGCTGAGGCGCGTGTTGACCTTCGCCAGCTCCTCACCGGACAGCAGCGACTCGCGGGGCGGCGGGAAGAACTGCGCGAGCTTGGCGGAGTTCTCCGGGTTGGTCATGAACGAGAGGAAGCCGGTCGCCTCCTCCACGTGGTCGCCGCCCGCGAGCGCCGCCATGCCGGCCTGGCCGATGTTGCCGTACTCGCCGGCGGGGCCGACGGGCAGCGGGTAGATCTCGAACGGGAACGAGCCGTCGAGCAGGCTCGCGCGCGAGACCTGCGCGGTCGTGAACGCGGCGTCGCCGGCGAAGAAGTCCGCCGTCACGCCGGGTCCGGGGGTCGCGCCGCTGACGTAGACCGAGTCGTGGAAGAACTGGAACGCCTCCACCATCTCGGGCGAGTCCATCGTGCACTGGGTCCCGTCGTCGCTCCACGGCTGGGCTCCCCAGCCCGCCCAGAGGTTCGCGAGGCTCAGCCAGCCCGAGAAGTCGAAGTCGCGGATGATGTAGCCGGCCTTGCCGGTCGACTCGTTGACGGCCGCGCCGATGCGGTCGACGTCCTCCCAGCTGAGCGTCGCGGGGTCGACGGTCTGCCCGGCCTGCGCGATGAGGTCCTGGTTCACGTACAGCGCGAACGGCGAGTTGGAGAACGGGTACGCGTAGAGCTCGCCGTCCTGGCTGAACGACTGCGCCACGCTGGGCAGGATGTCGTCGTACTCGTAGCCCTCGGTCCCCTCGAAGGTCTCGGTCAGTGGAGCGAGCGCTCCGGCGTCGATCAGGTCCTTCGCGATGTCGCCCACCCAGGCGAGGTCGGGGGCGTTGCCGCCCGCGGCCTGCGTGGTCAGGGTCGAGTTGTAGTCCGCGAACGGGAGGGACTCGAAGGTCACGGACTCGATCTCGGGGTGGTCGGCGATGTACTCGTCGGCCATCGAGTCGAACAGGGCGAGCTGCTTCTCGTCGGAGGTCCAGACGGACATCCTCAGAGCGACGGGTGCTGAGTCGTCCCCGCCGCCGGCGGCGCCGCAGCCCGAGAGGGCGGCGATCACTCCGACTGCGGCGAGCGAGGCCATCAGCTTCTTCGCTGGTCTCATCGTCTCTCTTTCTCCAATGGTCTTCTCGGTGTTCCCGGTCAGTACCCGACGACGTCGGGCCAGTGGGTCTCTACGCCGCGCGACTCGAGCCTCGCCTGCAGGCGGGCGACGAGGGCGGGGTCGGCGGCGATCTCGTGGGGCGACAGGTCCTCGGCGAGGGCGAGGGCCGCCAGCTCGCCGACGGCCTCGCCGATGTTCCACTCCACGGGGTGGAGGCGGTACGCGCCGTTGGTGATGTGCGTCGTCCCGATGTTCTTGCCCCCGGGCAGCAGGTTCGTCGGGGTGCGCGGCACGAGGGCGCCGAGCGGGATCTCGAACGGCGAGCACTCCACGTCGAGGTAGTTGTCGCCTCCGGTGGTCGGGTGCAGGTCGATCCGGTACATGCCCACGCCGACGGAGTCGTCGAAGCGCGCAGGGCTCCCCGTCCCGCGGGCGGCGACGGAGACGTCCTGCTCGCGCACGGTGGTGAGCGCGCGGATCCGGCGGGACTCGCGGATGTAGGGGGCCTGCGCGAGGCCGTCGGCGGTGCCCATCACGTCGCCGCGGAGCCGGAGCCCGGGCCAGCCGCGGCCGCCGTCGGGCCGGGGCGCCTCGGTCTGGAGCCAGTAGAAGTACGACAGCGAGAGCGCGCGGGCGCCGGCGAGGTGCTTCTCCGGCTCCGGCACGTCGAGGATCGAGCTGTCGAGGTAGTCGAGCATCGGCCAGTTCGCGAGCACGATGTCGCTGTCGAGCGCGCCCGGTCGGAGGGTCTCGGTCGCGAGGATCCGGCGGAACATCCAGAGGTCGGTGTCCCCGCCCTGCGCGCGCTGGTCCGCGGTGCGGGTGTCGCCCACGGCGTTCACGTGCATCGTGCGGGTCTCGGGGCGCAGCGTCCTCGGGTTCGGCGCGGTGAAGGAGAGGAGCTTCCCGCCCCAGAACGGCACCTCGTACTCGTGCCAGTAGTCGTAGTCGGCCGGGCGCTCGATGGTGTGGTCGCCGTCCGCGCTGTCGAAGCCGAAGCACCAGGTGACGGCCTGCACGTTCATCGGGTCGGCGACGGCGGGAGCGCTGGGCTCGCCGTGCTCGTCGCGCGACTCGGACCCCGTGACGTAGTCGACCTCCGCGAGGGGGAGCAGCTCCCCCGTCTCGGTCGCGTCGACCACGTACCGTCCGGAGACGGCGAGCTCCTCGCCCGAGACCGGGTCGCGCAGCAGGACGCGCTCGATCCGGCCCGGGCCGCCGTCGACGGCGAAGGGGACGACGCCGGTGACGACGCGGATCGCTCCGCTCGAGCGGTAGGGGGCGAGCATCTCGTCGAGCACGGCGACGGCCACTCGGGGCTCAGCGCAGAGCCGGCTCACGAGTCCGCGGCCGGGGTTCAGGCGGTCGTCGCGCATCGCCTCGGCGGTGAGGGGGTAGTTGCGGCGGTAGTAGCCGCGGATGCCGTCGCGGAGGCGCCGGTAGTCGGCGGTGACGCCGAACTGCTCGACCCAGGTGTGCTCGTCCGGCGGGACGCCCTGCGAGGTGAGCTGACCGCCCAGCCACGGGTACTGCTCGGTCAGCACGACCGAGAGGCCGTTGCGGGCGAGGGCGATCGCCGCGGCCACTCCTCCGAGTCCGCCGCCGATCACGGCGACATCTGCTTGCATCGGGGTCACGCGTCCGCCTCGTCCTCGTCGACAGTCTGGGTCATCGGCCTACTACCCGCGGGTAATACGTATTGCCGATTGGTTAGACCGTAACGCACGAGTGTCCGGTTGGCAACGGTCTCCGCCGTTCCGAGCGACGCCGCGGCGACCCGCGGGCGTCCTCAGCCGGGAGTGGGCCGGATGTCAGGGCTCGGTGGCATGCTCGACCCCGAGCGCGGCCGGCGGGCGGCGGCGCGGAGCGGAGCAGCATGATCGGGTTGGATCTCACCGGGCGCACGGCCCTCGTCACGGGGTCGGGGCAGGGCATCGGGCTGGCCATCGCGACCACCCTCGCGGAGGCGGGCGCCGAGGTGATCGTGAACGCCCGCTCCGAGCGGTCGATCCGCCGGGCGATCGAGGCCGTCGGCGCGGCGGTGCCGGAGGCGCGGGTGCGCGGAGTCGCGGCCGACGTGTCGACGGAGAAGGGCACGGCCTCCCTCCTGCGCGCGGCCGCGGAGGTGGACGTGCTCGTCAACAACCTCGGGATCTTCGGCTCCGCCGATGCGCTCTCCATCGACGACGACGAGTGGCGCCGCTACTTCGAGGTCAACGTGCTCACCGGCGTGCGCCTCACCCGCGCCTACCTCCCGGGGATGATGGAGCGCGAGTGGGGCCGCGTCCTCTACATCGGCAGCGACTCCGCCGTCGTCACGCCCGCCGAGATGATCCACTACGGAGTGTCGAAGACCGCACTGCTGGGCGTCTCGCGCGGCTTCGCCAAGGCCTCCGCCGGCACCGGGGTGACGGTGAACAGCGTGCTCGCCGGGCCGACCCACACGAGCGGCGTCGAGGACTTCGTCTACGAGCTGGTCGACCGCGAGCTCCCGTGGGAGGAGGCGCAGCGCGAGTTCATGCGCCTGCACCGGCCGCAGTCGCTGCTGAAGCGCCTCATCGAGCCGGAGGAGATCGCCCACATGGTGGCGTACCTCGCCTCCCCGCTCGCCTCGGCCACCACGGGCGCCGCCGTGCGCGTCGACGGCGGCTACATCGACTCGATCGTGCCGTAGCGCGCGCTCCCGGGGCTTCCCGGGGCGCCGGCCGTCAGCGCGGAGGGGCGACCGAGCCGCCGGGGCGCCACGGGCCGCCGATGCGCTCCTGGAGGAGCGGCGCCGCCGGGTCGGCGAGGCGGGCGAGCAGCGCCTCCACTCCGCGGCGGCCGAGCTCGCGGCCGGGCGCGACGAGCAGGTCGAGTGCCGGGTCGGCCAGGTCGGCGACGTCGGGGTCGGAGGCGAGCAGGACGATCGAGAGGTCCTCGGGCACGCGCAGCCCGCGGTGCCGCACCTCGTGCGCGAACCCGACGGCGGCGCCCCCGTTGACGATCACCACGGCGGTCGCGGAGGCGGGGTCGAACGAGCGGGCGAGGGTGCGGCCACCGGCGGGCGACTCCTCGCAGCGCAGCAGCACGCCCTCGACGCCGCGGGCCGCGCAGGCGAGCGCGAACGCCTCCTGGGTGCGCGCATAGGGGCCGAAGTCGGCCGCGGCGTCGCGGTCCGGGCCGAGCACGAGCGCCACCCGCGCGTGCCCCAGGCCGGCGAGCCGGCCGAGCGCCTCCTCGACCATCCCCTCGAAGTCGATGTCGACCCAGTCGAGGGCGGACGGGTCGCGGGTGCGCCCGATGAGGGCGAAGGGCGTGCCGGAGTCCCGCAGGACCGGCACGCGCTCGTCCTCGCTGGTGACCTGCATCAGCACGACGCCGTCGATCAGGCCGTCGGCGCGCAGGTCGGCGAGGCGGTCGGAGCCGCCGACCGTCGGCCACAGGACGATCGAGTGGTCCTGCTCCGCCGCGGCCTCGGCGGCTCCGAGCAGGAACGAGGTGGCGGTGTTGAGCGGCCGGCTCGACACGAGCGGATAGACGACCGCGACGATCCCCGAGCGGCGCCGCGCGAGGGCGCGGGCCAGGGCGTGCGGCCGGAAGCCGAGCTCGTGCATCGCCGCCCGCACCCGCTCGCGGGTCTCGGGCGAGACGGGCTTGGTGTCGTTGACCACGAACGAGACCGTCGCGATCGAGACCCCCGCGAGGCGCGCGACGTCCCTCATCGTGGCCACCGCGCCTCCTCCGCTCGCGCCGCCCGGCCGTGGTTGACGTGGGGCGGACGTCTCCCGCATCCTAGGAGACGCGGCCGGTAAAGCGGTTAACCCCGTGTCGGGCCGGTAAAGCGGTTAACCCCGTGTCGGGCCGCCCACTGCCGCACCGTCTCCACCGTCGAAGAAGGAACACCGTGACCACACCCTCCTCCCCCGTCCGCGTCCTCGTCTGGGGCGAGAACCGCCATGAGCAGATCGAGGAGAAGGTCCGCGCGATCTACCCCGACGGCATGCACAGCACGATCGCCGACGGCATCCGCGAGAACCTCGGCGAGCGCGCCTCCGTCTCCACCACCACGCTCGACGAGCCCGAGCACGGCCTCACCGAGGACGTCCTCGACGCCACCGACGTGCTCGTCTGGTGGGGCCACATGGCCCACGGCGACGTCTCCGACGAGATCGTCGAGCGCGTCCAGCGCCACGTCCTTTCGGGCATGGGCCTCGTCGTCCTGCACTCCGGCCACTGGTCGAAGATCTTCGGCAAGCTCATGGGCACCACCTGCACGCTGCGCTGGCGCTCGGAGCAGGACCGCGAGCTGGTCTGGACCGTCGATCCCACGCACCCCATCGCCCAGGGGATCCCGCACCCCTTCGTGATCCCCCGGCAGGAGATGTACGGCGAGTTCTTCGACGTGCCTGCGCCCGACGAGCTCGTGTTCCTCTCGACCTTCACGGGCGGCGAGGTCTTCCGCTCCGGCATGACCTGGAAGCGCGGCCACGGGCGCATCTTCTTCTTCTCCCCCGGCGACCAGGACTACCCCGTCTACCACCAGGCCGAGGTGCGCCGCGTGATCGCGAACGGCGTCGAGTGGGTGCGCTCCTCGCGCCCCGAGCGCAGCCTCCCGGTGCTGCAGCGCTACGAGACCGAGGACTTCCACAACGGCCAGGACTACGAGGGAGCGCTCGTCCGATGACGGTCCGCCTCGTCCAGGTCGGCGCCGGCGCGATGGGCCGCGCCTGGATCCGCACCATCCGCGACTCCCCGGACGCCGAGCTCGTCGGCCTGGTCGACCTCGACGTCGACCTCGCCACGGCTGCCGCGGACGAGGAGGGGGTCGGCCCGGTCGCGGTCGGCACCTCCGTCGCCGAGGTCGCCGCGCGCTCCGGCGCCGACGCCGTGGTCAACGTGACCGTGCCGCGGGCGCACCTGCCCGTCAGCTCGGAGGCGCTGTTCGCCGGGCTGCCCGTGCTCTCCGAGAAGCCGATCGCGCCGACCATCGCCGAGGCGCTGGTGCTCGCGGCGACGGCCGAGGCCTCGGGCCGGCTCCTGATGACCAGCCAGTCGCGCCGCTACTACGCGGCGATCACCGCCTTCCGCGAGCAGATCGCCGGGCTCGGGCAGCTGGGCACCGCCTCCGTGCACTTCGCGAAGGCGCCCCGCTTCGGCGGCTTCCGCGACGAGATGGACCACGTGCTCCTGGTCGACATGGCGATCCACGCCTTCGACGCGGCGCGGTACCTGCTCGACAGCGACCCGGTCGCGGTCTACTGCGAGGAGTACAACCCGGGCTGGAGCTGGTACGCCGACGGAGCCGCGGCGAGCGCCGTGTTCGAGTTCGCCGGCGGAGTGCGCTTCAGCTACACCGGCAGCTGGTGCGCCGACGGCCTCGAGACCTCGTGGAACGGCGACTGGCGCGTGAACGGGGCCGGCGGCACCGCGCACTGGGACGGCGACGGCGCTCCGGAGTGGCAGTCGCGCGAGTCGGAGGCGGTGCGGACCGCCACGCTCGAGCCCGTGCCCGAGGAGATCGCGGGCTCGCTCGCGGAGTTCGTGCGGGTGCTGGGCTCGGGGGCGGTGCCCTCGGGCGAGGTGCACTCGAACGTGCGGAGCCTCGCGATGGTGGAGGCGGCGGTCCGCTCCTCCGAGACGGGCGCGCGGGTGCGGCTCGACGACGTGCTGGAGGAGGGGTACGCGGAGGCGCTGACGCTCGCGCGCGACGAGCGAGTCCGCGCGGCCCTCGGCTCCTGGGGCTCGGCCGCGGAGGGCCTCGCGCGCTGACCACGCCGCCTGGCGGATCTCGAGGCGTCCGTGCGGCGGACTGCGGCACGCGGCGTCTCGAGACCCCCGCCCGGTCGCGGCTCCGCCACCGCGCGTTCGCCGGGCGGACACCTGCGGGCGGCGGTGCGTTCACCGGGGGCGGCCAGCGTGGGCGGGTTCCTTCGAAGCCGCTCAGGAGACCCGTGTCCTCTCGTCACACCCGCACCCGCACCCGCACCGCCGCCCTCGCCCTCACCGTCACCCTCGCCGGCTGCACCCTCGGAGCCGCGGCCCTGCCCGCCTCCGCCGCGGGCGACTCCTTCTTCACCCGCATCGCCACGGTGCCGGCCTACCTCAACGCGGCCGACCCGTCCGCCGACTCCGCCGTCGCCGAGATCTCGAGCGCGTCGCCCGACGGCTGCCTGGTCTACTCGACGGACTCCGCCGGGCAGCGCATCAACGTCCTCGACATCTCGGACCCCGACGCCCCCGAGCCGCGCGGCGGCGTCGGCGTGGGCGGCGAGCCGACCTCGGTCTACGCGACCGGCGAGTACGTCCTCGCGGTGGTCGACACGAGCGACGGCGACTTCGCGAACCCCTCCGGCCACGTCAGCGTGCTGCACGCCGACGACCTCGCGCCCGTCGCGAGCATCGAGCTCGGCGGCCAGCCCGACTCCATCGACGTCACCACCGACGGCTCGACCGCGGTCATCGCGATCGAGAACCAGCGCGACGAGGACCTCGCCCCCGAGGGCGGCGAGGAGGGCGACCTCCCGCAGGCGCCCGCCGGGGAGCTCGTGGTGATGGACCTCGCGGGCGACCCCTCCGCCTGGGTGCCGGAGCACGTCGACCTCACCGGTCTCGCCGGCCTCGACACCCCGTCGGACCCGGAGCCCGAGTACGTCTCGATCAACCCGGCCGACACGGCCGTCGCCGTGACGCTGCAGGAGAACAACGCCGTCGCGATCGTCGACCTGGCCACCCGCTCCGTCACCGCCTCGTACACCGCGGGCACCGCCTCCGTCAGCGGCATCGACACGCTCGACGACGACTCGATCTCGCTGACCGGCTCGATCACCGACGTCCCGCGCGAGCCCGACGCGATCGGCTGGGTCGGCGACGACCACGTCGCGATCGCGAACGAGGGCGACTGGAAGGGCGGCACGCGCGGCTGGTCGATCCTCGACACCGCGACCGGGGCCGTGCAGTGGGACGCCGGGAACTCGTTCGACCACCTCGCGGTGCGCCTCGGGCTCTACCCGGACAAGCGCTCCGACGCGAAGGGCTCCGAGCCCGAGGGCCTGCTCTCGGCCACCTTCGACGGCGTCCCCTACGTGTTCGTCGGCGCCGAGCGGGCGAACTTCGTGGCCGTCTACGACGTGTCGGAGCCGACCGCGCCGCGCTTCGTGCAGGCGCTGCCGTCGACGCCCGGCCCGGAGGGGCTGCTCGCCCTGCCCGAGCGCGACCTGCTGGTCGTCTCGAGCGAGACCGACGACGCCGAGGCCGCCGTCCGCGCGAGTGTGCAGCTCTACGCGCTCGGCGCCTCCGCCCCCGCGTTCCCGACCGTGCTGTCGGCCGACGTCGACGGATCGCCGCTGCCCTGGGGCGCGCTCTCGGGCCTCTCGACCGACCCGGCCGCGCCCGACCGCCTGTACGCGGTGAGCGACAGCGCCTACGCGCCGAGCACCCTCCACTCGATCGACACCTCCGTCTCGCCGGCGCTGCTCGACTCGACGCTCACGGTGACCGAGGGCGGCGAGCCCGCCGCTCTGGATCTGGAGGGGATCGCCGCCCGCGTCGACGGCGGCTTCTGGGCCGTGACGGAGGGCGGGAGAGGCGACGGCAACGCGCTCCTGCGACTCGACGCGGATGCCGCGGTGACCGAGCGGATCGCCCTGCCCGCGGAGCTCGCCTCAGCGCTGGGCAAGCAGGGCTTCGAGGGAGTGACCGTCGAGGACAGTGCCGCCGGTGAGATCGTCTGGACGGCGCTGCAGCGCGAGGCCTCGATCGACGCCGACGGAGTGGTCCGGATCGGGCGCTACGACGTCGCCGCCGACAGCTGGAGCTTCTTCGGCTACCCGCTGGAGGCCGTGTCCGGGGCGGACGGCGACTGGAACGGGCTCTCGGAGATCACGCTGACCCCCGCGGGCACGCTCGCGGTGATCGAGCGCGACAAGCTCAACGGGCCGGACGCCGCGCTGAAGGCCGTGTACACGGTGCCGCTGCCGACGGAGGCCGGCGCGGCGGTCGGCGAGACGCTGCCGATGCTCGAGAAGACCCTCGCGGTCGACGTGCTGCCCGCGCTGCAGGCCGGGAACGGCTGGACACAGGAGAAGCTCGAGGGCCTCGGCATCACCGGCTCCGGCGAGGTGTTCGCGGTGACCGACAACGACGGCGTGGACGACGCGAACGGCGAGACGGTGCTCGCGTCGCTCGGCTCCGCGGAGTCCGTGTTCGGGACGGGGACGGTGCCGACTCCGGGACCGACTGTTGGGCCGACCGTCGAGCCGACGGTGGCGCCGACGGCTGAGCCGACCATGGCGCCGACCGCGCAGCCCACGGCCGAGCCGACCCGCACGCCGGCTCCCGCTCCGGCCGGCGCCGTTCCTCCGCGGACCGGCTCGGGACTCGCGAGCACCGGCGTCGAGACGGGCTGGACCGCCGCGGCGGCCTTCGCCCTGCTCGCCGGCGGAGCGCTCGCGCTCGGAGTGACGCGCCGCCGCCGCGACGCGCGCTGACGGACGCCGACGGCCCGGGGGACAGTGTCCTCCGGGCCGTCGGCGTTCCCCCGCGCAAGCGGGGCGGATGGTCGGGTGTCAGCTTCCGGTGGGGGCGTCCTCGGTGTCGGGAGCGGTGCTCTCGGAGGGCGCCTGCGGGGCGACGGGCGCGGCAGGGCCGGAGCCGTCGGCGGGGGCCGGCGG
>NZ_PSUE01000024.1:0-51401 GCF_002931645.1 Rathayibacter sp. AY2B5
GCCTGCGGCCGCCGGTGTCCTCCGGGTGGTCGAGTAGCCGCCCGGCCCTCGCCCGGTCCCGATACGCCGCCGCGCGGCTACTCGACCACCCGGAGGACACCGGCGGCCGCAGGCTCGCACTCCGATCCGCCACCCTCTCGCCGCACCCTCCGAGGCGAACCGGCGATCCGCGTGTCAGCGGATCGTCGTAGCCGGACGCACGACGCTCTCACCGACCCGGCCACCCTCCCCAGCCGACCGCGCCGAGCCGGGCAGGGACCGGCTCGCCACAGGCACCGCGAACCGGCGATCCGCGTGTCAGCGGATCGTCGTAGCCGGACGCACGACGCTCTCACGAACCCGGCCACCCTCCCCAGCCGACCGCGCCGAGCCGGTCGGGGACCGGCTCGGAATTCAATACAGACAGTTCGGCCCCAGCAGGCTCTTCAGCTCGCCGAAGAGGTCCGGGGTGATGCGCACGGGGAACGGCACCTCGAACACGCGGGCCGTGTCGCCCTTGATGAGCTTCAGGCGCACCTCGGTCTGGCCGGAGTGGCGGATGAGCACGTCGCTGAGCTGCGAGACCGTGTCGGTGGTCGCGCGCGACTCGGGCATCGAGACGGTGAGCGGTCCCGAGTCGCCGTCCTGGCTCATCTCGGGGGCGAACAGGCTGAACGCGTGCAGATTCATCCCGTCGTCGCGCATGCTGACGCGGCCTCTGACGACGACGATGGAGTCGTTCGTGAGCGCCGGGGCGAACTCCTGGTACGCCTTCCCCATGAACATGCAGGTGATCTCGCCGCCGAAGTCCTCGACCTGGATCATCCCGTACTGGTTGCCGGAGGCCTTGGCCATGCGGTGCTGGACGCTCGTGACGAGGCCCGCGACGACCACGGTCTCGCCGTCGGCGATCGTCTCCGAGATCAGCAGGTCGGCGATCGTGGTGCTGTAGTGCTTGGCGAGCTCGGTCTCGAGTCCGGCGAGCGGATGGTCGGACACGTAGAGCCCGAGCATGTCGCGCTCGAAGGCGAGCTTGTCGCGCTTGGCCCATTCGGGCCGCTCGGGCACCTGGATCGCGGCCTGCGGCTCGTCCCAGAGGCTGTCGAAGTCGAAGCCGACCTGGCCGTTCGCCTCGTTGCGCTTCTCCCCCACCGCCGCCTCGACGGCGTCCTCGTGCACCTCGACCAGGGCGCGGCGCGTCGAGCCGAGCGAGTCGAAGGCGCCGGCCTTGATCAGCGACTCGATGGTGCGCTTGTTGGTCACCTGCAGCGGCACCTTGCGGAGGAAGTCGTGGAACGTCTCGAAGCGGCCCTTCTCCTCGCGGGCGGCCCGGATGCCCTCGACGACGTTCATGCCGACGTTGCGGACGGCGCCGAGGCCGAAGCGGATGTCGGTGCCGACGGCGGTGAAGAAGCCGATCGACTCGTTGACGTCCGGCGGGAGCACCTTGATCCCCATCCGCCGGCACTCGTTGAGGTAGGCGGCCATCTTGTCCTTGGAGTCGCCGACGCTGGTGAGCAGCGCGGCCATGTACTCCGCGGGGTAGTGCGCCTTGAGGTACGCCGTCCAGTAGGAGACGACGCCGTACGCCGCCGAGTGCGCCTTGTTGAAGGCGTAGTCGGAGAAGGGCAGCAGGATGTCCCAGAGGGTCTTGACGGCCTCCATCGAGTAGCCGTTGGCGATCATGCCGCCCGAGAAGCCCTCGAACTGCTTGTCCAGCTCGGACTTCTTCTTCTTGCCCATCGCGCGCCGCAGCAGGTCGGCCTGCGCGAGCGTGAAGCCCGCGAGCTTCTGCGCGATCGACATGACCTGCTCCTGGTACACGATCAGGCCGTAGGTCCCTCCGAGCACCTCCGAGAGCGGCTCCTCGAGCTCCGGGTGGATCGGGGTGATCTCCTGCACGCCGTTCTTCCGCAGCGCGTAGTTGGTGTGGGAGTCGGCGCCCATCGGGCCCGGCCGGTAGAGCGCGAGGACTGCGGAGATGTCCTCGAAGTTGTCGGGCTTCATCAGTCGGAGAAGGCCGCGCATCGGGCCGCCGTCGAGCTGGAACACGCCGAGCGTGTCGCCGCGGGCGAGGAGGTCGTAGGCGGCCTGGTCGTCGAGCTCGAGGTCCTCGAGCACGAGGTCCTGTCCGCGGTTGGCGCGGATGTTGTCGAGGGCGTCGTCGATGATCGTGAGGTTCCGCAGCCCCAGGAAGTCCATCTTGATCAGCCCGAGCGACTCGCACGCGGGGTAGTCGAACTGCGTGACGATCTGGCCGTCCTGCTCCCGCTTCATGATCGGGATGATGTCCAGCAGCGGATCGCTGGACATGATGACGCCGGCCGCGTGCACGCCCCACTGGCGCTTGAGGTTCTCGAGCCCGAGCGCGGTGTCGAAGACCAGCTTGGCCTGCGGGTCCTCGGCGATGACGTTGCGCACGTCGAGCGCTTCCTTGTAGCGCGCGTGGGCGGGGTCGTTGATGCCGCTGAGCGGGATGTCCTTGCCCATGATCGCGGGCGGCATGGCCTTCGTCAGCTTCTCGCCCATCCCGAACGGGAAGCCGAGGACGCGCGAGGCGTCCTTGAGAGCCTGCTTCGCCTTGATGGTGCCGTAGGTGACGATCTGCGCGACGCGCTCGTCGCCGTACTTCTCGGTGACGTAGCGGATGACCTCGCCGCGGCGACGGTCGTCGAAGTCGACGTCGAAGTCGGGCATGGAGACGCGGTCGGGGTTGAGGAAGCGCTCGAAGATCAGGCCGTGGCGCAGCGGATCGAGGTCGGTGATCTTCATCGCGTAGGCCGCCATCGAGCCGGCACCGGAGCCGCGGCCGGGACCGACGCGGATCCCGTTGCGCTTGGACCAGTTGATGAAGTCGGCGACGACGAGGAAGTAGCCGGGGAAGCCCATCTGCAGGATGACGCGGGTCTCGTAGTCCGCCCGGTCGCGCACCTCCTGGGAGATGCCGTCCGGGTAGCGCTCGCGCAGTCCGGCCTCGACCTCCTTCACGAACCAGGTGTCCTCCGTCTCGCCCTCCGGCACCGGGAAGCGGGGCATGTAGTTCGCCGAGGTGTCGAACTGGACGTCGCAGCGCTCCGCGATGAGGAGCGTGTTGTCGCAGGCCTCGGGGTGGTCGCGGAAGACCTGGCGCATCTCGCGCGGCGACTTGAGGTAGAACTCGTCCGCGTCGAACTTGAAGCGCTTGGGGTCGTCGAGGGTGGTCCCGGACTGCACGCAGAGCAGCGCCGCGTGCGAGGTCGCGTCGTGCGCGTGCGTGTAGTGCAGGTCGTTGGTGGCGACCAGCGGGAGGTCGAGGTCCTTCGCGAGCCGGATGACGTCGCCGATCACCCGCCGCTCGATGTCGAGGCCGTGATCCATGATCTCGGCGAAGAAGTTCTCCTTGCCGAAGATGTCGCGGTAGTCGGCGGCCGCCTGGCGGGCCTCCTTGTACTGGCCGAGGCGCAGGCGCGTCTGGACCTCGCCGCTCGGGCAGCCCGTGGTGCCGATCAGGCCCTCGGAGTACTGCGAGAGGATCTCGCGGTCCATGCGCGGCTTGAAGTAGTAGCCCTCGATCGACGCGCGCGAGGAGAGGCGGAAGAGGTTGTGCATGCCCGTCGTGGTCGAGCTGAGCAGCGTCATGTGGGTGTACGCGCCAGAGCCGGACACGTCGTCCCCTCCGCCGTCACCCCAGCGGATGCGGGTCTTGTCGGAGCGGTGCGTCCCCGGGGTGAGGTAGGCCTCGGTGCCGATGATCGGCTTGATCCCCGCCGCCGTCGCGGTGCGCCAGAAGTCGAAGGCGCCGAACACGTTCCCGTGGTCGGTCACGGCGATGGCCGGCATGCCCTCCTCGACCGCCGCGTCGATCAGCGGCTTCACCCGCGCTGCACCGTCGAGCATCGAGTACTCGCTGTGCACGTGGAGGTGGACGAAGGAATCGTTACTCGGCAAGGATGCGCCTCCGGCGGACTGCGGGCAGGGGAGGGATGGCCGGCGACCCGGGAGGGCCCGTGGACACGGCGGGAAGAAGTCTAACCGCGCCGGACGCGGGTCCGGCCGGGAGAGCGCGGATCACTCCCCGCGCAGCACCTCGAGGGCGTGCACCAGGTCGTCGGGGTAGGACGCCTCGAACTGCACCCACTCCCCCGAGCCCGGGTGGGTGAAGCCGAGCCGGACCGCGTCGAGCCACTGGCGGGTGAGGCCGAGCCGCTTTGAGAGGGTCGGATCGGCGCCGTACATCGCGTCGCCGACGCACGGGTGGCGCTGGGCGGCCATGTGCACGCGGATCTGGTGGGTGCGGCCGGTCTCGAGGTGGATCTCGAGGAGGGAGGCGAACGGGAAGGCCTCGATCGTCTCGTAGTGGGTCACCGAGGGCTTGCCGTCGGCGCGGACCGCGAACTTCCAGTCCGAGGACGGGTGGCGGCCGAGCGGGGCGTCGATCGTGCCGGCGAGCGGGTCGGGGTGGCCCTGCACGACCGCGTGGTAGACCTTCTCGACCGTGCGGTCGTGGAACGCGCGCTTGAGGTGCGTGTAGGCGCGCTCGGACTTCGCGACGACCATGAGGCCGCTCGTGCCGGCGTCGAGCCGGTGCACGATCCCCGCGCGCTCGGCCGCACCGGAGGTCGACACGGTGAAGCCCGCGGCGGCGAGAGCGCCGAGCACCGTCGGTCCCTCCCAGCCCACGGCGGGGTGCGCGGCCACTCCGACGGGCTTGTCGATCACCACGATGTCGTCGTCGTCGTGCACGATGCCGAGGCCGGGGACCGCCATCGGCACGATCCGCGGCTCCTCGCGCGGGTTCCACTCGACGCTCAGCCAGGTTCCGGCGCGCACGCGGTCGCTCTTGTCGAGGACCCGTCCGTCGGCGCTCACTCCGCCCGCCTCGGCGACCTCGGCCGCGAAGGTGCGCGAGAAGCCGAGCAGCTTCGCGACGGCCGCGTCCACGCGGAGGCCGTCGAGCCCGTCCGGGACCGGCAGCTCTCGGGACTGCGCCATCAGCGTCCGCCGGGGCGGTCGGCGTCGCGGGCCGCCTCCTCGACGGAGGAGGCCGCTGCGGGGGCGCCCGCTCCGGGGGCGGCGGGAGCGCCGTTCTCGGACACGACCTGGTCCTGCTCGTCGTCGCCCGCGCGCTCACGGGTGCCGTCGAGGCCGACGCCCCGCACGCTCAGGAGGACGAACAGCGCCATCGCCGTGCAGATCGCGATGTCGGCGACGTTGTAGATCGCCGGGAGCAGCCACGGCGTGAAGAGGAAGTCGACGACGTGTCCGAGCCCGAAGGAGGGCTCTCGGAACAGCCGGTCGAAGAGATTGCCGAGGGTGCCGCCGAGCAGCAGGCCGAAGAAGACGCCCCACGCGGTGGAGCGGATCCGGCGCGAGAACCAGATCACGGCGACGACGACGCACGCCGCGATGATCGAGAAGATCCAGGTCGACCCGCTCGCGAGGGAGAAGGCGGCGCCCGGGTTCTTCACGTAGTGCAGGATCAGGACGTCGCCGAGGACGTGGACGTCCTCGCCCAGGGTCAGGTTCGTCGTGACCAGGAACTTCGCGGTCTGATCGATCGCGAAGACCGCGAGCGCGACGAGGCCGAGGGTGACGAGCACCCTCGGCCTGACGTCCGCTGCGGCGGGACTACGCCCCAAAGCCCGACAGCGAGGACTCCGTCGACGCCGGCTGGGTGTCGAGGTCGCGGAGCTGGCCCTCGATGTAGCTCTTCAGCTTCTGGCGGTACTCGCGCTCGAAGGTGCGGAGCTCGTCGATGCGGTGCTCGACCGTCGCGCGCTCCTCCTCGAGCTTCGCGACCTGCTGGCGCTGCTTGGCCTCGGCCTCGGCGACGATGCGGGCGGCCGTGGCACGTCCCTCGGCGACGAGAGCGTCGCGCTTCTCGGCACCCTCGCGCACGTGCTCCTCGTGGAGGCGGCGGGCGAGCTGCAGGAGTCCGCTGGAGCTCTCGGCCTCGTCGACCGGAGCCGACTGCGAGGAGCTGACGGGAGCGACGACCGGTGCGGGAGCCGGGGTGGGCTCGGGCTCGGGCTGCGGCTCCGGCTCGGGTGCCTCGTCGACCACCGGGGCGGGAGCAGGAGTGCTCTCGCGCGGGGCGTCGGGGACTCGGGCGTCCGACGGGCGGCTGTCGCCGGAGGAGAGGCGCTGACGAAGCTCCTCGTTCTCCTGGTTCAGGCGGCGGAGCTCCACGACGACCTCGTCGAGGAAGTCGTCGACCTCGTCCTGGTCGTATCCCTCACGGAACTTGGTCGGCTGGAACCGCTTGTTGACAACGTCTTCGGGAGTGAGCGCCATGGCTTTCCACCTTCGATTTCAAGTAGGTACACGTTTAACAACGCGCGACTAAAGCTAGCAACTTCAGGCGCACGGCGCAGTGCTGACACCGCGGGGAACGTCCGGACGTGCCAACGATACAGGGACGGTCAGTCGCGCTGGAGCCACGTGGCGATGTACATGCCCACGATGACGCAGAGCATGGTGAGGCTCCAGCCGAAATCGAGGGCGATCGGACCGATCGAGACCGGCTTGATCAGGCGTCGGAAGAAGCCGATCGGCGGGTCCGTGATGGTGTAGACGCCCTCCGCGGCGACGAGGCCGGCACCGCGGGGGCGCCAGTCGCGTCGGATCACGCGGACGAGGTCGAGCACGAACCGCGCCCACATCGCGAAGAAGTAGAGCAGCAGCACGAAGTACAGGACGCTCCCGAGGAGCGAGACGACGGAGGTCACCGGGGGCCAGGGCTCCCCGGGATCAGGACTTCGCGAAGAACGACGCGTCGGCGTCGCTCTCGGCGGAGGCGGAGTCGCCGGCGACGGTGATGTGCGACGGCGAGAGCAGGAAGACCTTGCTCGTCACGCGCTCGATGCGGCCGTAGAGGCCCTGCGAGAGTCCGCTCGCGAAGTCGATGAGGCGGCGGGCGTCCGCATCGCTCATCTGCGAGAGGTTGATGATCACGGGGATGCCGTCGCGGAAGTTCTCCGCGATGACCTGCGCGTCGCGGTACTGCTTCGGGTGGACGGTGAGGATCTCGTTCATCTCGGCGGGTGCCGTCGCCTTCGGGGTCTGGGGGGTGGGCTTGCGGAGCGGGGTGACCGTTGCGCGGGGCTGCTGCACCGGCTCGACGGGAGGGACGGGCTGCACCGGGGAGACCGGTGCGCGGTGGGCCGTCGCCGGGGCCGCCTCGACGGGCTCTGCGCGCTCGTACTCGACCTCTTCGTCGGCGAGTCCGAGGTAGACCATCGTCTTCTTCAGCGGGTTGGCCATGGGGTGTCCTCCGTGTCGTGTGTGCTCCCACAGGTGGGTCACCACGAGGTTAGGTGCGGGCGGGGCGTTCTCCGGTGATTGCCGATCCGATTCGCAGGTGTGTCGCACCCTCCGCGATCGCCTCGGCGAAGTCGTTCGACATGCCCGCCGAGATCGCCGTGGCGGAGGGCTCGACGGCGCGCACGCGGTCGGAGATCGACCGGAGCCGGGCGAAAGCCGGACGGGGCTCCTCGTCCAGCGGAGCGACCGCCATCACGCCTCGCAGCGTGAGGCCGGGCGCCCCGGCGAGAGCCTCGGCGAGGGGCTCGACGTCGGCGGGCGACGCTCCCCCGCGGTCGGGATCCTCGGTGAGGTTGACCTGCAGGAACACGTCGAGCGGCTCCTCCCCCGCCTCCAGCAGCGGGACGAGCGCGAGCCGGTCGACGGAGTGGACCGCGTCGGCGTAGCGCCGCACCTGGCGCGCCTTCTTGCTCTGGAGCTGCCCGATGAAGTGCCAGCGCGCAGCGGTCCCCGCCAGCTCGGCCGACTTCTCCTGCGCCTCCTGGTGCCGGTTCTCGCCGAAGTCGACGACGCCCAGCTCGAGGAGGTCGCGGAGCAGCGACACGGGGTGGAACTTGGTCACCACGATGGTCGTGACCGAGGACGCCTCGCGACCGGCCGAGCGGGTCGCGTCGGCGACCCGCTCGGAGACCTCGGCCCAGCGCGCGGCCAGCTCCGGATCCGGCACGACTACTTGAGGAAGTCGGGGATGTCCAGGTCGCTGTCGTCGTCGTCGAAGGACGGGTCGGCGACAGGGGCCGGGGCGGCGACGGGGGTGCTCGACCAGATCGAGCCGGCCGCAGGAGCGGCGGCGGGAGCCGGGACGGGCTCGGCGGCCGACTCGCTCGCCGAGCTCTGCTGCTGGCGCGGCTGGGCGATCGCGGCCTGAGCGGTCCCGCCCGGCTCTCCGCCGTCGAAGCCCGCGGCGATGACGGTGACGCGCACCTCGTCGCCGAGCGTGTCGTCGATCACGGCACCGAAGATGATGTTCGCCTCGGCGTGCACCGCCTCCTGGACGAGGCGCGCCGCGTCGTTGATCTCGAAGATGCCGAGGTTCGAGCCGCCCTGGATCGAGAGGAGCACGCCGTGCGCGCCGTCGATGCTGGCCTCGAGCAGCGGTGAGGCGACGGCCAGCTCGGCCGCCTTGATCGCGCGATCGGCGCCGCGCGACGAGCCGATGCCCATCAGCGCCGAGCCCGCGCCCTGCATGACCGACTTCACGTCGGCGAAGTCGAGGTTGATCAGGCCGGGCGTGGTGATCAGGTCGGTGATGCCCTGGACGCCGGCGAGGAGCACCTGGTCGGCTGTCGCGAAGGCCTCGAGCATCGAGATGCCGCGGTCGCTGATCTCGAGCAGGCGGTCGTTCGGAACGACGATGAGCGTGTCGACCTCGTTCTTCAGCGTCGCGACGCCGGCCTCGGCCTGCGTCTGACGACGGCGTCCCTCGAACCCGAAGGGCTTGGTCACGACGCCGATGGTGAGGGCGCCGATCGACTTGGCGATCCGCGCGACGACGGGCGCGCCGCCGGTGCCGGTGCCGCCGCCCTCGCCCGCGGTGACGAAGACCATGTCGGCCCCCGCGAGGACCTCCTCGATCTCCTCGGCGTGGTCCTCGGCGGCGCGGCGGCCGACCTCGGGGTCGGCGCCGGCGCCGAGTCCGCGGGTCAGCTCGCGGCCCACGTCGAGCTTGACGTCGGCGTCGCTGAGCAGGAGCGCCTGGGCGTCCGTGTTGATCGCGATGAATTCGACACCGCGCAGGCCGAGCTCGATCATGCGGTTGACGGCGTTGACGCCGCCACCGCCGATGCCGACGACCTTGATCACGGCGAGGTAGTTCTGGTTTGAAGTCACGTCTCCGGCCTCCGGGCTGAACCTTAAACCTGTAGTTGAGGCTTAAAGTTATGCTGAGTATGCATTTGGGGTTCGGCTCCGACGGTAGGCGGAGTCCGGTCGCGCTCCCAGCAGACACGCCCGCAACGCTCGAAAGAACGCGCGGATCCGCCGCCGGTCAGGGCCGGGGCGCCACGACTGCGGCCTGGGGCGAGGACACGTCGTAGGTGCCGACGACGGCGGGGTCGGTCGCGGCCATCAGCTTCTCGAGCACGACGGCCTTGAGCGCCGACTCGTCCGACCCGCCCCAGACGACTTCCGTGCCGTTCTGCAGGGTGAGCGAGACGTCGTCGCCGGTCGTGGCTGTGGCGGCCGTCACCTGCGGAGCGAGCGACGCGGGCAGGGAGCGCAGCACCCGCGCGGTCGCGCGGAAGCCGGCTCCCGAGGCGTCGCCGGACGCGGTGGTGAGGACCGGGTAGCCGGGCTGCGCCGAGTCCGCCGTCTCGATGACGACTCCGGCCGCGTCCACGAGCTCGAAGCGGCCCCCCGCCGCGATCACACCGAGGGGCGTGCGCTCGACGATCGACACCACGAGGGTGCTCGGCGGCCGGGTCTGCACCGAGTAGCTCTGGATGAGCGGGGACGCGCCCAGCACGCGGCCGACCTCGTCCCGGTCCACCAGGGTGAGCGGGACGCCGAGCTGGTCGTCGAGCTCGCTCTGCAGGGCGGCGGCGTCGACGCGCTGGGTGCCCGAGATCTCGATCGTGCGCACGGCCATGAGCGGCGAGAAGGCCGCGACTCCGACGATCAGGGCGAGGGCGACGAGCGACCCGGCCACGACCAGGGCGATCAGGCGGCGCCGACGCGCGCGCTTCGTGAAGCGGCGGACCTCCCCCCGCTCGTAGCGCCTCCGCTCGCGGGCGGCCCGGGAGACGGCCCGGTTCTCGGCACCGGGCAGGCGCAGGCCCGAGAGGGTGCGGCGGACCGCGCCCGCGCGCGACGGAGTGCGCTCGGCCGGCTCCGGGTCCACGCGGATCGCGGTGACGATCCGGATCGGCTCGGTGTCCGGCTCCGGCTCGCCGCCGCGCGCGGGGACGCTCCGACCGGGCGCCGGAGGGCGTCCGCCGTCGGGCCGCTTCACGGCCGCTCCCCCGCTTCGGGCGCGAGGACCGCGGTCATCGTGCGACCGGCGCGGCCTCGCTCGCGCCGAGCGACTCGAGCACCTGCGGGATGATCCGGTAGACGTCGCCGCAGCCGAGGGTGATGACGAAGTCGCCCTCGCGCGCGATGCCGGCCGTGAGGCGGGCCGCCTCCGCCCAGTCCGGGACGAACGAGACGTGCGACGGGTCGGCGAACTTCTCGCTGACCAGCGCTCCGGTCACTCCGGGCTCCGGATCCTCGCGCGCCCCGTAGACGTCGAGGACGATCGTCTCGTCGGCGTAGCGCTCGAGCGTCTCGGCGAACTCGCGGGCGAAGAGGCGGGTGCGGCTGTAGAGGTGCGGCTGGTGCACGGCGATGATGCGGCCCTCGCCGACCACGGTGCGCGCGGCGGAGAGGGCGGCGGCCACCTCGGTGGGGTGGTGGGCGTAGTCGTCGTAGACGCTGACTCCGCGGACCGCTCCGTGCAGCTCGAAGCGGCGCTCCGTGCCTCCGAACGCCGACACGGCCTCGAGCGAGGCGGCCGGATCGAAGCCCAGGCCCACCAGCACTGCGAACGCGCCGGCCGCGTTGATCGCGTTGTGCCGGCCGGGGATGCGGAGGCGGGCCGAGTAGCGCCTGCCCTCGTACTCGACCGAGAAGCCGACGGGGCCGACGAGGTCGAGGTCGACGACGCGGACGTCCGCCCCCTCGGCCTCGCCGAAGGTCAGCACCCGTCCGCCGACCAGCCGCTCGGTGACGCGGACGGCGCCGGGGTCGTCGGAGGAGATGACGACGAGCTCGCTCGCGGAGGAGGCGAAGGTGACGAAGGCCTCCTCGAACGCCTCCAGCGATCCGTAGTGGTCGAGGTGGTCCGGGTCGACGTTCGTGATGAGGGCGACCGCGGTGTCGTAGAGGAGGAAGCTGCCGTCCGACTCGTCGGCCTCGACGACGAAGACCTCGCCGGAGCCGGCGGCGGAGGAGGTGCCGAGGCTCTCGATGATGCCGCCGTTGACGAAGCTGGGGTCGGCGTCGACGCCGAGCAGGCCGGTGACGATCATGCCGGTCGACGTGGTCTTGCCGTGCGCTCCGGCCACCGCGACCAGGCGCCTGCCGCGCACCAGCCAGGCGAGGGCCTGCGAGCGGTGCAGCACGGGCAGGCCGCGCTCCTTCGCGAGCAGGTACTCGGGATTGTCGGGCCACAGGGCGGAGGTGACGACGACCGCCTCGGCGTCCCCGAGGTTCGCCGCGTCGTGGCCGATGGCGACCGGGACGCCGAGCTCCCGCAGCTGCTCGATGGGGTGGGACTCGCGGACGTCGGACCCGGTGACCCGGTGCCCGGCGTGGTGGAACAGCCGGGCGATCCCGCTCATCCCGGAGCCGCCGATGCCGATGAAGTGGACCGAGCCGAGCTCGTCGGGGACGGTGATGCCGAGGTCGGGCTTGATCACGGGGCTCTCGCTTTCGGGTGGGTCGCGGCGGGCGGGAGGGGCCTCCCGCGGTGCGCCGGATCAGTGTAGACGGTGGGCGGGAGTGCTCTCACGAGCCGCGCGGAGCGGGCTCAGCGCGGAGCGGAGAGGGTCGACTCGATCAGGTCGACGAGCCGCCCGGAGCCGTCGCGGACTCCCACGCGGGCAGCCCGGCGCGCCATCTCGTCGCGACGGGCGGTGTCGCCCAGGAGCGGTACGAGCTCCCGCTGGACCCAGCCGGGGAGGAAGGCGGCGTCCTCGACGAGGACCGCTCCCCCGGCGTCGACGACGCCGCGCGCGTTGTAGCGCTGCTCGCCGTTGCCGACCGGGTACGGGACGTAGACCGCGGGCAGGCCGAGGGCTGTCAGCTCGCTGACGGTCGCCGCCCCCGCGCGGGAGACGGCCACGTCCGCGGCGGACAGCGCGAGGTCCATCCGGTCGCAGTAGGCGAGGAGGTGGTAGCCGGCCACCCCCGGGTCCGTGATCTCGGCACGGTCGCCCGTGATGTGGAGGACCTGGAAGCCGGTGGCGACGAGATCCCGGGCGGCGGCGTGCACCGTCGCGTTGATCCGTCGAGCGCCGAGGGAGCCGCCGGTCACCAGGAGGGTCTGCCGGGACGGGTCGAGGCCCAGCGCCGCCATCGCCTCGTCGCGGCGCGCGGCCCGGTCGAGCTCGGCGATCTCGCGGCGCAGCGGCATGCCGACCACCCGCGCGTGCGGCAGGGGCGTGCCCTCGAAGGCCACGCCGACCGAGCGGGTCGCGCGCGCGCCGAGGCGGTTGGCGAGCCCGGGGCGCGCGTTGGCCTCGTGGACGGTGAAGGGGACGCCGGCGCGGCGGGCCGCCAGGTAGGCGGGTGCTGCCGCGTACCCTCCGAAGCCGACCACCGCGTCGATCCGCCGGTCGCGGATCGTCCGGACGATGCCGGCGATGGTCGCGCGGAAGGCTCCGGGGAACCGCAGCGCCGCCGCGTTCGGGCGGCGCGGGAACGGCAGCCGCGGGATCACCGAGAGCTCGTAGCCGCGGAGGGGGACGAGGCGCGCCTCGAGCCCCTCGGCGGTGCCGAGCACGAGCACTTCGTCGCGCGGGTTCCGCCTGCGGATCTCGTCGGCCGTCGCGAGCAGCGGATTGACGTGGCCGGCGGTGCCGCCGCCGGCGAGCAGGTAGCGGGTCACTCCGCCGCCGCCTTCCTGCGGCGCAGCACGCCAGCGCCGGGCAGGGGCGCGGTCTGGGTGCGGGCGAAGGAGAGGACGACGCCGATGGCGAGGAGCGAGCTGAGCAGGGCGGTGCCTCCGGAGGAGATCAGCGGCAGCGGGACCCCCAGCACCGGGAGCACCCCCAGGACGACGCCGATGTTGACGAACGCCTGGCCGATCAGCCAGACCATGATCGCGCCGGTGCTGATCCGCACGAACGGATCGGAGGACGCGTGGATGACGCGGAAGAAGGCGACCGCGAGGACCACGAACAGCGCCAGGACGACGATCGCTCCGATCAGCCCGAGCTCCTCGCCGATGATGGCGAAGATGTAGTCGTTGTCCGCGGCGGGCAGCCAGGACCACTTGGCCTTGGAGTTGCCGAGGCCCACGCCGAAGATCCCGCCGGAGGCCATCGCCCAGGTGCCGTGCACCGGCTGCCAGCACGAGTTCTGGTACTCCTCGACGTTGGAGCAGTCGCCGAGGAAGGACATGATCCGGGTGAGGCGGTTGTCGCTGGAGACGGCGAACAGCACCGCTCCGATCGCGCCGACCACCACGATCGGCACGAGGACCTTCATCTGGACGTTCGCGTAGAAGAGTGCGGCGAGGACGATGCCCGCCATGATCACGACCGTGCCCAGGTCGCCTCCGATGAGGACCAGTCCGATCGCCGCGCCGCCGACGATCAGGACGGGGATGAGCGCGTCCTTCCAGTCCTTCGGCGACCGGTAGCGGCGGGCGAGCAGGAGCCCCAGCCAGAGGGCGAGCGCGAGCTTGATGATCTCGGAGGGCTGCATGCTGAAGGCGCCGAGGCGGATCCAGTTGCGGTTCCCGCCGACGGAGTCGCCGAGCGGCGTGAAGAGCACGAGGCACTGGAGGACGCAGCCGGCGATGAGCAGGATCGGCGTCACGCGCTTCCACACGCCGAGGGGCAGCCGCGAGACCACCAGCATCATCGGGATCCCGAGGAGGGCGAACCCGCCCTGGCGCAGGAAGCCCCCGAAGGAGTCGTCGCTCGACACGTAGGAGGTGACCGACGAGGAGGAGAGCACCATCGTCAGTCCGAACAGCACCAGGAAGAGCGTGGTTCCGAAGAGGAGGTAGAAGTTCGGCGAGTGGGAGGCGAAGACCTTCGAGAGGACGATCCGCGCGGAGCGGGCCCCGCTCCGGTCCTTCCCGCGCGGCTCAGTGCGCGAGCGGCCCGCGGGGCGGCTCGTCGTCGGAGCGGTCATCGGCTCCCCCTCCCAGGTGTGTCGCCACGGCGGCCGCGAAGGAGCGGCCCCGAGCCGCGTAGTCGAGGAACTGGTCCATCGAGGCCGCGGCGGGTGCGAGCAGGACGACGTCCCCCGAGCGGGCGAGCGTCGCGGCCGCCTCGACGGCCGCCTGCATCACCGCACCAGTGTCGTCCGGCGCCGCCTCGCTCACGGGGAGGGCGGGCGCGTGTCGTCGGAATGCCGCGAGCAGCGCCGAGCGGTCGGCGCCGATCACCACGGCGCCCCGCAGGCGGCCGACGTGCGCGGCCACGAGGGCGTCCACGTCGACGCCCTTGAGCAGGCCGCCGACGACCCAGACGACCGACGGGTACGCGCGCAGCGAGGCGTCGGCGGCGTGCGGGTTCGTGGCCTTGGAGTCGTTCACCCAGGTCACCCCGTCGTGCTCGGCGACGACCTGGATGCGGTGGGCGTCGAGCTCGAAGGACGCCAGCGCGGTGCGGACGGCCGTGACCTCGATCCCGCACGCTCGGGAGAGCGCTGCCGCGGCGAGCACGTTCTGGACGATGTGCGGAGCGGCGAGGTTCCGAGCGGCGAGCTCGTCCACGGTGGTGATCTCGAGGGCACTGGTGCGGCGGTCCTCGAGGAAGGCGCGGTCGCAGAGGATGCCGTCGACGATCCCGAAGTCGCTCGGGCCGGGCACGCCGAGGCCGAACCCGATCGCCCGGGCGCCCTCCACCACCTCGGCGTCGAGCACCATCTGCTCGGTCGCCGCGTCGGCGCGGTTGTACACGCAGGCGACGCGGGTGCCGGCGTAGACCTTGCCCTTGGCTGCGCGGTAGGCGTCGAACGAACCGTGCCAGTCGAGGTGGTCGTCGGCGATGTTGAGGCACGCGCTCGCGATCGGCTCGATCGCGCCCAGGTAGTGCAGCTGGTAGCTCGAGAGCTCCACGACGAGGACGTCGAAGCCCTGCGGGTCGCGGACCGCGTCGAGCACGGGCACGCCGATGTTGCCGCAGGGGGCGGCGCGGAGGCCGCCGGCCACGAGCATCGTCGCCGTGAGCTGGACGGTCGTGGTCTTCCCGTTGGTGCCGGTGACGGCCACCCAGTCCGCCGGAGTGCCGTCGGCGCGCACGACCTTGTCGCGGACGCGCCAGGCGAGCTCGACGTCGCCCCACACGGGGATCCCGGACTCCGCCGCCCACACGAGGATCGGGTGCGTCGGCCGGAAGCCGGGCGACACCACGACCAGCTCCGGTGCGAACGCGTGCAGCTCCTCCGGAGCGGAGTCGAGGCGGTCGGCCCGGTGCAGGCGGGCGCCGATCACCTCGAGCAGGCGCTCGCGCTCCTCGTCGGCGCGGTCGGCGAGGACCAGCACCTCGGAGCCGAGCTCGGTCAGGGTGTCGGCCACCGAGAACCCGGTGACGCCCAGGCCCAGCACGGCGACGCGCAGGCCGCGCCAGTCCGAGTGCCAGCTGCGGAGGGAGTCGGGACGGGCGGGATCGGTCATGCCAGCGACAGCCATTCCAGGTAGAAGAGCCCGACTCCGGCGGCGACGAAGATGCCGGCGATGATCCAGAACCGGACCACGACGGTGATCTCGGCCCAGCCCTTGAGCTCGAAGTGGTGGTGGAGCGGGCTCATCAGGAAGATGCGCTTGCCCCGGGTCAGCTTGAAGTAGATCCGCTGGAGGATGACCGAGCCGGTCACGATGACGAACAGGCCGCCGATGAGGATGACCAGCAGCTCGGTGCGGGTGAGGATCGCCAGGGCCGCGAGCGCGCCGCCGAGGCCGAGCGAGCCGGTGTCGCCCATGAAGATCTGCGCCGGCGAGGTGTTCCACCAGAGGAAGCCCACCAGGGCACCGGAGACGGCCGCCGCGATGATGGCCAGGTCGAACGGGTCGCTCACCTGGTAGCACTTGTCGACGACCTCGGGGTTGAGGTGCTGGTCGAAGCACCACTGGTTCGACTGCCAGAACCCGATGATGACGTAGGAGCCGATCGCGAGGATCGAGGACCCGGTGGCGAGTCCGTCGAGCCCGTCGGCGACGTTCACGCCGTTCGACGTGCTGGTGACGATGATGCAGATCCACAGCACGAACAGGCCGATGCCGATCCAGCCGAGGGAGGCGAAGTCGAACGGCAGGTCGCGGATGAACGAGATCGAGGTGGACGCGGGGGTGAGCCCGTTGGAGTCGCGGACCACGATCGCGATCACCGCGAAGGCCGCGGCGACGATGACCTGGCCGGCGATCTTCGCCCAGCCGCCGAGGCCGAGGCTGCGCTGGTTGCGGGTCTTCAGGAAGTCGTCGACGAAGCCGACGAGTCCGAGCCCGACCATCATGAAGAGCACCAGCAGGGCCGACGGCGCGATCGCCCGGTTGCCGAACAGCATCCCGAGGAAGTAGCCGACCACGGTGCCGATGATGATGACGATGCCGCCCATCGTCGCCGTGCCGTGCTTGACGTGGTGCGACTTCGGTCCGTCCTCGCGGATGAACTGGCCCCACTGCAGGCGGTGGAAGAGGCGGATGAACAGGGGCGTCATCAGGAGCGTGAAGGCTCCCGAGAACGCGCCGGACAGGAGGAGTGCCCTCATCGGTGACGCTCCCCGAGACGGTCGGCGAGGAAGCGCAGCCCCGCGGAGTTGGACGACTTGACCAGCACGGTGTCGCCGGGTCGCAGGTAGTCCTCGAGGAGGTCGAACGCCTCGTCGGAGGTCTCCGCGAAGACGGACTCGCCGCTCCACGATCCCTCGCGCTCGGCCGCGACGTGGATCCGGCGGGCGCCTCGGCCCACCACCACGATCTGGGAGATGTTGAGGCGGACGGCCAGCAGGCCCACGCGCTCGTGCTCCTCGTCGGCCCACTCGCCGAGCTCGCTCATCTCTCCCAGGACGGCGACGGTGCGCCCCCCGGGCTTCGCGATCTGGGCGAGGGTGCGCAGGGCGGCCGCGGTGGAGTCGGGACTCGCGTTGTACGCGTCGTTGATGACGCGGACGTCCTCGCCGCCCAGGACCTCCATGCGGCCGCGCTCGGCGAGGGTGACGGTCGCGAGAGCCTCGACGATCGCGGGCAGCGCCACTCCGACAGAGAGCGCGGCGGCGGTCGCCGCGAGGGCGTTCATCACGTGGTGCTCGCCGAGGACGCGCAGCAGGAGCTCGGCGCGAGCGGCCTCGCGGCCCTCCCCCGCCGAGACCTCGATGGCGAAGCGGGTGCCGTCGGCGGTCGCGTCGATGTCGACGGCGCGGACGTCCGCGCTCTCGCCGCGGCCGAACCAGAGGACCCGGGCGGCGGTGCGGCCCGCCATCGAGGCGACCCGGCCGTCGTCGGCGTTCAGCACGGCGACGTCGTCGGCGGTGAGGTCGGCGACCATCTCGGTCTTGGCCTCGAGCGTGCGCTCGATCCCGCCGAACTCGCCGGCGTGCGCGAGGCCCACGGCGAGGACGACGCCGACGTCGGGCCTGGCCATCCGGACGAGGCGGCGGATCTCGCCGACCGCGCTCGCGCCCATCTCGGCGACGAGGAAGCGCGTCGACTCGGACACCTGGAGCATCGTGATCGGCGCGCCGACCTCGTTGTTGAAGGATCCGCGCGGAGCGACCGTCTCGCCGACCCGCTCGAGGACGGTGCGGAGGAGGTTCTTGGTCGTCGTCTTGCCGTTCGAGCCGGTGACGCCGATGACGGTGAGCCCGCCCTTCGCGCGGACGCGGCGGACGACCTCGGTCGCCAGTGCGCCGAGCGCCTCGACGGAGTCGTCGACGAGGACCTGCGGCACGTCGAGGTCGAGCGGGCGCTCCACGATGAGGAGTGCGGCACCGCGCTCGAGAGCGGCGGGAGCGAAGAGGTGGCCGTCGGTGTGCTCGCCGCGCTTGGCGACGAAGATCCCGCCGGGCGCGATCTCGCGGGAGTCGGTCTCGGTCGCTCCGTCGATCACGGTGGCGGCCGTGGCGGACGAGCCGGCCAGGTGGAGGCGTCCGGAGACGGCCTCGGCGATCTCGGTGAGGGTGAGGGCGATCATCTACAGCCAGCCCGCCTCGCGCAGCGCGTGACGGACGTCGTCTCTGGCCGAATACGGCATGTGCACTCCTGCGATCTCCTGGTGGTCCTCGTGGCCGGGCCCGGCGTAGAGGATCGAGTCCCCTTCGCGCGCGAGGGCGACGGCGGCGCGCACGGCGGCGCGCGGGTCGGCGATCTCGTGGATCTCCCGGTCGGGCACGGCGGCCCGGGCGCCCTGGAGGAGCGCGGCACGGATGGCGGCCGGATCCTCCCAGCGCGGGTGGAAGTCGGTGACGACCACGACGTCGGCGAGGCGGGCGGCGATGGCGCCCATGTCGCTCCGCTTGGTCGTGTCGCGGTCCCCGTCCGCCCCGAACACCATGAACAGGCGGCCGGGCGTGATGGTCCGCAGCGCCTCGAGCGCGTTCTGGAACGCGTCGGGGGTGTGGCCGTAGTCGACGTAGACGCGCGGTCCGCGCTCCCCCGAGACGAGCTCGGCGCGGCCCGGGATGTAGACGTCGAGACGGCTGTCCTCGAGCGCGTGCGCGACGGCGTCCAGGTCGAAGCCCGACTCCACCAGCATCACGATCGCCAGCGCGGCGTTGGAGGCCATGTACCAGCCGATCAGCGAGACGGTGACGACGACGGAGCGGTTCTCGGGCCCCTCCAGGCGGAAGGTGGTGCTGTCGGGCGTCGCGTCCAGCACCGTCATCGACCAGTCGGCGGGCGTCGTCGGGGCGACTCCGACGACCGGAGAGCCGGCGAGCGTCGCGACGGGGATGCGGCTGCGCTCGGCGAGCTCGCGCCCCCAGGCGCTGTCGACCGTGACGACGCCGCGGCGTGCGCGCTCCGGCTCGAAGAGGTCGGCCTTGGCCTCGAAGTACTCGCGCAGATCGGAGTAGTCGTCGAGGTGGTCGTGGCTGAGGTTCGTGAAGCCGACGACGTCGAAGACGAGGCCGTCGATCCGGTGCCGCGTGAGCGCCTGCGCCGACACCTCGATGGAGACCGCGCGGACGGCGGACTCGCGCATCCGAGCGAGCAGGCCGTGCAGCTCGCTCGCCTCGGGAGTGGTCAGCGAGCTGACCACGGCGACGTCGCCGATCCGGCGCTCGGCGGTGGAGCTGAGGCCGGAGACGACTCCGAGCCGGCGCAGCAGCGCGTCGAGGATGTAGACGACGCTCGTCTTGCCGTTGGTCCCCGTCACGCCGAAGAGCGTCGGGACGTCCTCGCGGGTGCGGTGGATCCACGCGGCGACGTCACCGAGGGCGGCCCGCGGGTCGGGGGTCACCAGCACGGGCAGGCCGCTGTCGGCGGCGAGCTCCGCTCCGGCGGGATCGGTCAGCACGGCGACGGCTCCGGACGCCGCGGCGGCGGACGCGAAGGCCGCGCCATGGGCACGGCGTCCTGCGACACCGACGTAGAGGTCTCCGGACTCGACCTGGTTCGAGTCCAGCGTGACTCCGCTCACCTCGACGCCCTCGAGGCCGCGGACCGGGCCGAGGGAGAACTCGGCCACGAGCTGCGAGAGGCTCCGCGGCACGGGGTGCTCGGGGCGGAGGGAGGACTGCGGGCGAGGGTCGTGCACTGCCCGCTCTTTCTCTCGTTCTGGTGCGTGGATCGTGGTCCCGGCGGGGCTCACCACGTCGTGGGGTACTGGACGGGCGGCACCGTGGACGGCTCCACCCGGTTGGTCTTGAGCACCTGGGTCATGACCTGCTGGAAGACGGGAGCCGTCGCCTGGGACGTGTTCATCTTAACCGGATCGGCGATGGTGACCGTCACGACGTACTCCGGGTCCTCCGCCGGCGCGAGCCCGGCGAGCGAGACGGTGTAGCTCTTCGAGTAGCCGCCCTTCCCGTCGGGCTGCTGCGCGGTACCGGTCTTGGTGGCGATGTTGTAGCCGTCGACGTGGATGTCGTTCGCCAGCCAGCCCTCGTTGTAGTGCGTCTGCAGCATGTCGACGACCTGCTTCGCGGCCGAGCTCGACACCACCTGGGTGCCCGTCGCATCGGGGACGTCCACGACGGAGCCGTCGGCCGTGGTGCAGCCGTCGATCAGCTGCGACGGGAGCCGCACTCCGCCGTTGCCGAGCGTCTGGTAGATGCTCGCGACCTGCACCGCGGTCGCCGAGACGCCCTGGCCGAACATCGTCGTGTAGTTCGTCTGGTTGTCCCAGTCCTGGTAGTCGGCGAGCAGGCCGCCCTCCTCGCCGGGGAAGCCGCTCGTGGTGGGCGTGCCGAGACCGAACTTCTGCAGGTAGTCGTAGCGGGTCTGGGCCGACAGGCGGGAGCCGAGCATCGAGATGCCGACGTTCGACGAGTCCTTGAGGATGCCGGTCAGCGTGTAGTTCGTCGGGGTGTGCGCGAAGTCGTCGCTGAACGAGGCGCCGTCCTTCTCGAAGGAGTCCGGGACGACGACCTGGGTCGTCGGGCCCGCCTGGCCCTGGTCGATCAGCATCGCGGCCGTCATCGGCTTGAAGGTCGAGCCCGGCTCGAACGGCGCGCGGAAGGCGCGCGAGCTGCGGTCTGCGGAGGCGCTCGCCTCGACGTTGTTGGGGTCGACGGTCGGCGTCTCGGCCACGGCGAGCAGCTTGCCGGTCTTGACCTCCTGCACCACGACGATCCCGTAGCTGCCGCCGACCTCGGCGACGCGCTGCGAGAGGACCTGCTGGGAGTAGTACTGGAGGTCGGAGTCGATGGTGAGCTTCAGCGTCCCGCCGTCGACCGCCGGGGTCTCCGAGACGGTGCTGCCCGGGATCCGGACGTAGTCGGCGCTGCGCTCGTAGCTCTCGGACCCGTTCTGCCCCGCGAGGCAGGTGTTCTCCGCGTACTCCATGCCCTCCTGGGCCGCTCCGTCCGCCCCGACGTAGCCGACGAGGTTGCCGGCCACCGCGCCGTTGGGGTAGCTGCGTCCCTGCTGGGTCTCGAAGTAGGTCCACGGGATGTCGAGCGCGACGAGCTTCTGGTAGGCCTCGAGGTCGAGCCCCTCCGAGAGGATCAGGTAGTTGGCCTTCGCGTCCTTCGCGAGCGCGGCGTCCACCGCTCCGGTGATCTGCTCGACCGACTGCCCGGTGATCGCGCCGATCTCGGAGGCGGCCTGCTGCACGCTGACCATGACCTTCTGGTCCTCGCCCAGCTCGCGCGGGAACTCGGCCACGTTCTTCGGCGAGGTCGTCAGCCGGTAGCGCGTGGTGGTGTCCGCGAGCACCGTCCCGGAGCGGTCCACGATGGGGCCGCGCTGGCCGTAGGTGACGACGCTGTTCGACTGGTTCTGGGCGGCCGCATCGGTGAGCTCGTTCGCCCGCACGATCTGGATGTCCACCAGCTTGCCGATGAAGAGTCCGACGACGGCGACGATGATGACGAACGTGACGGCCGTGCGGCGTCTGCTCGAGCGGTGGTGTCTCACTGCGGCGGTGTCCTTCTTGCTCCGGGCGGGCGGGCCGCCGTTCGTCGGGTCCGGATGGTCGTCGTGCGCCCCGCGGGGCGGGTGCCCGCGCGGAGGCGGACCGCGACGCCGTGCGTCAGTGCGTGATGGGCGCGGGCAGCTCGCCCTGCAACGGTACGGCCGCACCGTCGACAGCAGGGGAGGACGCGCTCGCGCCGGGCTGGAGAGCCGGGACGAGGGCGTTGGGCACGAGCGGCGCGGAGGCGGTGCCCGCGACTTCGCTCGACGCGGCGGAGGAGGGGTCACCCAGCACGGCGCCGTCCGAGAGGCGGAGGTAGACCGGCGCGGTGTTGGCGACCATGCCCAGGCCCTGTGCGGCGGTGGCGAGGTTCTGCGGCGAGCTCAGCGTGTCGACGGCGTCCTGCTTCTCCGCGTTGCTGCGGGTGAGCGACTTCTGCTCGGTCTGCAGCGCCGAGATCTGGTAGGCCCCCTGCGAGAGGCCGACGCTCACCAGGAGCTGGACGACGATGATCGCGAAGAGGCCGGCGACGGCGACGATCCCGTAGACGAGCTTCGGGCGCGACTGCGCCTGACCGGCCGGGACGGCCTCGATGCGGGGGCGGGGCGCCTCCTCCTCGGGGCGTGCTCGGCGGGCGGTGTCGATGACGGCGGGGTCGATGACGGCGGTGGCGCTCATGCGGTGCTCCTGATCCTCTCGGCCGCGCGCAGACGCACGGGTGTCGCTCGGGGGTTGCGGGCCTTCTCGTCGTCGGAGGCGAGCTCGGCTCCGCGGATGACGAGTCGGAACTCGGGTCGGTGCTCCGGCAGCTCCATCGGGAGGCCGGCCGGGGCGGTGGAGGAGGACGCGGCCTGGAGCGCGCGCTTGACGATCCGGTCCTCGAGCGACTGGTACGCCTCGACGACGATCCGCCCGCCCTCGTTGATCCGGCCCAGCGCGGCGGGGATCGCCCGCTCGAGGACGGACAGCTCCTGGTTGACCTCGATCCGCAGCGCCTGGAAGACGCGCTTGGCGGGGTGGCCGTTCCGCTGGATCGCGACCGGGGTCGCCGCCTGGATGATCTCGACGAGACGGCCGGAGCGCTCCAGCGGAGCCTCGCGACGGGCCTCCACGATCTTCTTGGCGTAGCGCGCGGCGAGGCGCTCCTCGCCGTACTCGTGGAAGATGCGGCGCAGGGCGGTCTCGTCGTAGTCGGCGAGGATGCTCGCCGCCGTGAGCGGGGCGGTCGAGTCCATCCGCATGTCGAGCGGCGCGTCCTTGGAGTAGGAGAACCCGCGCTCGGTCTCGTCGAGCTGGAGCGAGGAGACGCCGAGGTCGAAGAGCGCACCGTCGATCGTGTCGATGCCCAGCTCGTCGAGCACGTCGGGCAGCTCGTCGTAGACGGCGTGCACGAGGTCGATCCGGGAGGCGTGGGCGGAGAGCCGCTCCCCCGCGAGCTGTAGCGCCTCGGGGTCGCGGTCCAGGCCCACGAGGTGCAGGCCGGGGAAGCGCTCGAGCAGCGCGAGCGAGTGCCCGCCCATGCCGAGCGTCGCGTCGACGACGACCGCCCCGTCGCGCTCCAGCGCCGGAGCCAGGAGCTCGACGCAGCGCTCGAGCAGCACCGGGAGGTGCCGCTCCTCGGTCGGGCGCGGAGCGCCCTTCGGAGTGTTCTCTGCCATGGCGGTCCCGCCGTTCCCGTTCCTGTCGTCCGATCCCCATCCACCTCGCGTCCGGACACCGGGGAAGGTGCGTCCGGGCGCCGAGTGGCTGGGAGTCGCGCGACAGGACCTAGAACAGGCCGGGGATCACCTCCTCCTGGGTGTCGGAGAACACGGACTCCTGCTCCTGCAGGTAGGTCTCCCAGGCGCCCTGCGCCCAGATCTCGGCGCGGTTGCCCGCTCCGATGACGGTGAGGTCGCGGTCGAGGCCCGCGTACGCACGCAGCGGAGCCGGGAGGGTCACGCGGTTCTGCTTGTCCGGCGTCTCGGCGCTCGCGCCCGAGAGGAACACCCGGAGGAAGTCCCGCGCCTGCTTGCTGGTCACCGGCGCCTGCCGGATCTTCTCGTGCATCACCTCGAACTCGGCCTGGCTGAACACGTACAGGCACCGCTCCTGGCCGCGCGTGACGACGACTCCGGAGGAGAGCTCGTCGCGGAACTTGGCGGGGAGGATCACGCGGCCCTTCTCGTCGAGCTTGGGGGAATAGGTGCCGAGGAACACGGACTGCCCCCCACTTCTTCCGGCCAAGGATGGTGTGTCCTCCACAGTACTCCACTTCCCCCCACTCACAAGCCCGGCGCGGCGCGGGGCGCGCCGGAGAGGCCCCGGTCATCCGCGTGTTTCCGCGGAATCGCGACAGTGGGGCGAAGTGGAGGGGGAATGCCGCGGGAGGGAGGCCGCGGGCACGAAAAAAGGGCCGATCCGTGAGGATCGACCCTGTGGTGGAGCGGAGGGGAGGCTAGCCGCGCCCGTCTCCGCGGTTGTCCCACCTGTCGTTCAGACGGTCCATGAAGCCGGACCCCTGGCGGTTGCCCGAGCGGGGCTTCGACGGACGGCCGACGTCGGGCAGGCCGGGCTCGGAGGAGCCGCCGGCGGCCGGGCGCATGGCCACGATCACGCCGCCGAGCATGAAGGCGAACCCGAGGATGCCGACGAGGGGCTGGCGCACGACCACGCCCGCGACGAGCACGGCGAGACCGAGGATGCCGAGCAGGATGCCGAGCACGAGGGCCCGGTAGTTGGTGCCGCCGCGCCCCTTGCCGACCGCCGCCACGAAATCGGCGTCGTTCTGGTAGAGGTTCCGCTCCATCTCATCGAGGAGCCGTTGCTCGTGTTCCGAAAGCGGCATCGTGACCCCTTCAGGGTGCGGCGTCGACCCTTTCGGGGATCGGCACCGGAATAGGCGGCGTCTGGGCTCGACCGGTCGGGCGGCGCTTCAGTGTAGACCGAGCCCGACGCAGGCACCAGGCACCTTCGGTGCATAGGCTGGTCGGGTGAACCACAGCTCTCGACTGGTCGATCGCGTCCAGCTCCGAATCGATGAATTCCTCACCGGGCGCACGCCAATTCTGCGCTCCATAGGAGAGGACGTCTCCGCCCTCGGCGACCTTTCGCGGGACTTTCTCAGCGGGGGCAAGCGGTTCCGCGCGCGCTTCTGCGAGGCGGGCTGGAACGCGGTGTCGAGCACCTCGAGCGAGGCCCATCCGAGCGGCTCCGATCCGATCGCGAGGGTGGGCGCCGGGCTGGAGCTGTTCCACGCCGCCGCCCTCGTCCACGACGACGTGATCGACAACTCCGACACCCGCCGCGGCGCTCCCGCGGCCCACCGGCGCTTCTCCTCCTTCCACGCCGACGGCGGCTGGACCGGCGACCGCGACGAGTTCGGCCGCTCCTCCGCGATCCTCCTCGGCGACCTCCTCCTGGTCTGGTCGGACGAGATCTTCGCCGCGGCGGAGTGGTCGCTCGGGGATCGAGTCGCAGCCGAGCGCGCGCGCGCGGAGTTCAACCTGATGCGCACCGAGGTCACGCTGGGCCAGTACCTCGACATCCTCGAGGAGAGCGCGTGGGTGCAGCACCCCGAGCACGAGCACCTGCAGCGGGCGGAGCGGGTGGTGGTCTACAAGAGCGCGAAGTACAGCATCGAGGCGCCGCTGGTGATCGGCGGCTCCCTCGCCGGCGGCGACGACGCGCAGCTGGACGCCCTGCGCCGCTTCGGGCTCCCGGTCGGGATCGCCTTCCAGCTGCGCGACGACGTCCTCGGAGTCTTCGGCGACCCGGCAGTGACGGGCAAGCCGGCCGGCGACGATCTGCGGGAGGGCAAGCGCACCGTGCTGCTCGGCCTCGCCCGCGGCGCGTGCTCGCCGGGCGAGCGGGCCGAGCTCGACGCGGTCGTGGGCCGGAACGACGCCGACGCGGCGTCCATCGCGCGGGCGCAGGAGATCATCGCGGGCAGCGGCGCCCTCGAGCGGCTCGAGGAGCGCATCGACCAGGAGGTGGCCGCGGCGATCGCGGTCCTCCCCGACGCGCCGCTCCGCACGGAGGGCGTGGCGGAGCTGCGCGAGCTGGCCGCCCAGGTCACGGTCCGCACCTCCTAGGAGCGGACGGGCGGGATCAGGCCAGGGCCTGGGCGACCCGCCGGACCTCGGCCTTGCGGCCGGCGCGGAGGGCGACGATCGGGCTCGTGCCCAGGCTCTCCTCGACCGTCAGCATCCAGTCGACCGCCTCGTCGTCGGTGAAGCCGGAGTCGGCGAGCAGGATCGCGGTGCCGCGGATCTCGCTCATCGGCTCCCCGTCGCGGAGGAAGAGGGCGGGGACCTTCAGGACGCCGTCGCGGCGGGTGCCGAGCAGGTGGCGCTCCTCGAGGAGGCGGCGGACCCGGCCGGCGCCGAGCCCGGTCAGCTCCACGAGGTCGGGGACGGTCAGCCACTCGAGCTCGGAATCGGTCGAGGTGGCGGGGGAAGCGGACGAGTCGGTCACGCGTCAAGACTGCCACGAGCCCGGAGGGCCGCCAACTGCGGGCGCCCCGGAGAAGGAGTCGGGCCCGTCCTGCGCCGCCCGGGCGTCGCTCACCGGTTCCCCCGGGGGTCTTGCCTAGACTCGTCGCGTGACCACCAGCCAGCTCGACCCCCTCCTCGGCCGTCTCGTCGACGGCCGGTACGAGGTGCGCTCGAGGATCGCCCGCGGCGGCATGGCGACGGTCTACCTCGCGCACGACCAGCGCCTCGAGCGCCGCGTGGCGATGAAGGTCATGCACGGCCACCTCTCCGACGACGCGACGTTCAAGAACCGCTTCGTCCAGGAGGCGCGCTCCGCCGCCCGTCTCGCCCACCCGAACGTGGTCAGCGTCTTCGACCAGGGCCAGGACTCGGACATGGCCTACCTGGTGATGGAGTACCTCCCCGGGATCACCCTGCGCGACCTGCTCAAGGAGCGCGGCCGGCTGACCGCCCAGCAGGTCGTCGACATCATGCACTCCGTGCTCTCGGGTCTCGCCGCCGCGCACCGCGCCGGGATCCTCCACCGCGACCTCAAGCCCGAGAACGTGCTCCTCGCCGACGACGGCCGGATCAAGATCGGCGACTTCGGCCTCGCGCGCGCCGCCTCCGCCAACACCGCCTCCGGTCAGGCCCTCCTCGGCACGATCGCCTACCTCTCCCCCGAGCTGGTCACGCGGGGCACCGCCGACACCCGCAGCGACATCTACGCCATCGGGATCATGATCTACGAGATGCTCACCGGAGAGCAGCCCTTCACGGGCGAGCAGCCGATGCAGATCGCGTACCAGCACGCGAACGACTCCGTCCCGTACCCCAGCGCGACGGTCGCCTCCGTCCCCACCTCGCTCGACGAGCTCGTACTCTGGGCGACCGAGCGCGACCCGGACATGCGGCCCCGCGACGCCGGTGTCATGCTCGCGCAGCTGCTCGAGGCCGAGCGGCTCATGGGCATCACACCGAGCGACCGCCGCGGCGACACGCAGGCGGTCACCCCGCTCCCGGCGCCGGTCGCCGATCCGGCGCCCGCGACGGCCGTCTTCGATCCGGCGGAGCCCGGGCAGACCTCGGTCTTCGACCTGGCGCCGGCGCCCGGAGCGGTACTCGTGGTCGACGAGGACGACGACACCGTCGCCCGGCTCGCGAGCAGGCGCCGCGTCCGACGGCGTCGCGGCGTCCTGCTCACGGTGGTCGTGCTCCTCCTGGCGCTCATCGGCGGCGGGACGGCCTGGTGGTTCGGCGAGGGACCCGGCGCGATCGTGTCGATCCCGGACGTCGTCAGCCAGTCGCAGCAGGACGCGACGGCCCAGCTGCAGGCGCAGGGCTTCGAGGTGCAGCCGCAGGAGACGCCCGACCTCACCGTGCCCGCGGGGACGGTGGTGAGCTCCGATCCGCCCGGCGGGCAGGGGGTGCACAAGGGCTCCGTCATCACGCTGACCGTCTCGAGCGGGCCGCGCCAGCTGCCGGTCCCGTCTCTCGCCGGCCTCTCGGAGGCCGACGCTGCCGCCGCGGTGACGGGAGGCTCCTTCACCGTCGGCGACGTCTCGAAGATCTTCGACGCCGACGTCGACGCCGGTGTGGTCGTCTCCGCCTCGCTGCCGGACGGATCGGCGCTGCCCGAGACGATGTCCGAGACCAGCACCATCGCGATGGTGGTGAGCCTCGGACCGATCCCGAACGTCGTCGGCCTCTCGATCGACGACGCGACGGCGAAGGCGGAGGCGGCCGGTCTCGCCCTCGACCGCAGCGGCGAGGACTGGAGCGACACCGTGGCCGCGGGCGTCGTCCTCACGCAGGCGAACCCGGAGGCGCCCGCCGTGACCGGCGACACCGTCTCGGTCATCGTGTCGAAGGGGCCCGAGCCCGTCGCCGTGCCGAACGTCGTGGGGATGAACCGCGACGAGGCGAAGGCGGCCCTCGAGGCGGCGGACCTGTCGTGGAGCTACTCCCTGACGACGCTCGGCCCGCTGATCGACGCGGCGCCGAACGAGCTGACCAAGGTCACGAACCAGTCCAACAAGGCCGGCGATCTCGTGCAGCGCGGCACGACGATCCAGCTGTCGATCACCATCACGACCTGACGCCGCCGGTCGAGCCCCTCAACGAGGACTCGACCGGCGGTCGGGGTCGGATCAGATCGCGCGGCCCCGGAGCTCCTCCGCCACGAGGAACGCGAGCTCGAGCGACTGCATGTGGTTGAGGCGCGGGTCGCAGACCGACTCGTACCGGGTGGCGAGCGTCGCCTCGTCGATGTGCTCCGAGCCGCCGAGGCACTCGGTGACGTCGTCGCCCGTGAGCTCGACGTGGATGCCGCCGGGGTGCGTCCCCGCGGCGCGGTGCGCCTCGAAGAAGCCCTTGACCTCGTCGACCACGTCGTCGAAGCGACGGGTCTTGTAGCCGGTCGGCGTCGTCAGCCCGTTGCCGTGCATCGGATCGGTCACCCACAGCGGCAGGGCGTCGCTCCGCTTGACGGCCTCGAGCAGCGGCGGGAGGGCGTCGCGGATCCTCCCGGCACCCATGCGGGTGATGAAGGTGAGGCGACCGGGCTCCCGCTCGGGGTCGAGCTTGTCGATCAGCTCGAGCATCGTCTCGGGCGTGGTCGACGGGCCGAGCTTCACGCCGATCGGGTTGCGCACCCGCGACAGGAAGTCGACGTGCGCACCGTCGAGCTCGCGGGTGCGCTCGCCGATCCAGATGAAGTGGCTGGAGGTGTTGTACGGCGTGCCGGTCCGCGAGTCGATGCGCGTCATGGGGCGCTCGTAGTCCATCAGCAGGCCCTCGTGGCCGGTGTAGAACTCGGTGCGCTTCATGCCCTCGAAGTCGGCCCCGCACGCCACCATGAACTTTACCGCGCGGTCGATCTCGCGGGCCAGCTGCTCGTAGCGCTGGTTCTGCGGGTTCTCGGTGAAGCCCTTGTTCCAGTAGTGGACGAGGCGCAGGTCGGCGAATCCGCCCTGCGTGAAGGCGCGGATGAGGTTCAGCGTCGAGGCGGCGGTGTGGTAGCCCTGCACGATGCGGCGCGGGTCCGCGGCGCGCGACTCCGGGGTGAAGTCGTAGCCGTTGACGATGTCGCCGCGGTAGGCGGGCAGGGTCACGTCGCCGCGGGTCTCGAGGTCGCTCGAGCGCGGCTTCGCGAACTGGCCGGCCATCCGGCCCATCTTGATGACGGGCATGCTCGCGCCGTAGGTCAGGACGACGGCCATCTGCAGCACGGTCTTGACGCGGTTGCGGATCTGCTCGGCGGTCGCTCCGGCGAAGGTCTCGGCGCAGTCGCCGCCCTGCAGGAGGAACGCCTCGCCGCGGGCCGCGGCTCCGAGACGCTCGCGCAGCTGGTCCACCTCGCCGGCGAACACCAGCGGAGGGAGCGCGGCCACCTCGGCGGACGCCGCTCGCACGGCCTCCGCATCGGGCCACTGCGGCTGCTGCTTGATCTCGAGCTCGCGCCAATAGTCCAGGCCGGCGACCACGGAGGGGGCGGCGAGGACGTACGGTTCGTTCGGATCGATGACCACGAGGGTGTTCCCGGTTCTGACGGGCGCCAGCGGCGCGCGGAGGGCCGCCGTCCGGACGGACGGCAGCGGTTGACGAGCTTATAGCCTGGCAGGGCGCTCGGCCGGGAGGGGCCCCCGGCGTCGAGCGGGCGCTCAGCGGGTGAGGGCCGCGCGCTTCTCCTTGACCGAGGTCGCGTAGACGTCGAGGTACTCCTGGCCGCTCAGGGCGAGGAGCTCGTACATGATCTCGTCGGTGATCGAGCGGAGGATGAACCGGTCGCCCTCCATGCCCTCGAAGCGGCTGAAGTCGAGCGGCTCCCCGAAGACGATGCCGATGCGGCCCAGCTTCGGCAGGCGCTTGCCGATGGGCATGATGCGCGCGGTGTCGATCATGGCGACCGGGATGACGGGCACGCGGGCCTCGAGGACCATGCGTGCGACACCGGTGCGGCCGCGGTACATGCGGCCGTCGGGGCTGCGCGTGCCCTCGGGATAGATGCCCAGGGCGTGGCCGCCCGCGAGGACGCGGAGGCCCGTGTTGAGCGAGGCCTCCGACGCCTTGCCACCGGAGCGGTCGATGGGCAGCATCCCCGTGGCGGTGAAGAACGTCCGCGTCGCCCAGCCCTTGAGGCCCTTGCCGGTGAAGTAGTCGCTCTTGGCGAGGAAGACCATGTTCCGCTCGATCACCAGCGGGAGGATCACGGAGTCGATGAAGGAGAGGTGGTTGCTCGCGAGGATCACGCCGCCGTTCTGCGGCACCTTGTCGGCGCCGACCACCCACGGCCGGAAGATCGTCTTCAGGAGCGGGCCCGCGACGATGTGCTTCATGAACCAGTAGAACATCGGGCTCCTCGGCGGTGCGGCGGATCGGGTGCGGCGGGTGCCGCTAGAGGGAGCTCGCGTGCAGGCGCGCCAGGTCGGCGGCCCCCACGACTCCGGCGTCATTGACGAGCTCCGCGATGCGGAACTCGGGCTCGGGGTGGTAGCCCCGGGCGGGGAGGTTGTCGAGGTAGGCCTGGCGGATGGGGTCCAGCAGGAGGTCGCCCGCCTGCGCCACTCCGCCGCCGATGACGAACATCTGCGGGTCGAGGACGGCGCTCAGGCTGGCCGCCGCCTCGCCCAGCCAGTGGCCGAGCTGTCGCAGCGCCGCGAGGGCGCCGAGGTCGCCGGCGGTGATCAGCTCGGAGATGAGGTGGCCGTTCAGCTCGCCGCCGTTGCGGGCGCGGGCGTCGGCGATGCCCTGGCCGATCCCGCCCGCGTCGGCCAGCTCGCCGGCGAAGCGCTGGAGCGCGCGGCCCGAGCCGTACTGCTCGATGCAGCCGCGGGCGCCGCAGCCGCAGGGCAGGCCTCCGGGGACGACGCGCATGTGCCCGATCTCGGCCGCGGCGCCGAAGCCGCCGCGCAGGAGCCGGTCGTTGATGACGATCGCGCCACCCACTCCGGTGCCGATGGTGAGCATCAGCATGTCGCTGACGAGGCGGCCCGAGCCGTAGCGGAACTCGGCCCAGCCGGCGGCGTTCGCATCGTTCTCGATGATGATCGGCAGGTCGATGCGGGCCGAGAGCTTCTCGCGGAAGGGCTCGTTGCGCCAGTTGATGTTCGGGGCGTAGTAGACGATCGACTGCGAGGCGTCGATGAAGCCGGCGGCGGCGACTCCGACCGCGGAGACGTCTCCCGGGAGCAGGCCGGAGCGCAGATGCTCGACCATCTCGACCACGACGTCGACGATCAGCTCGGGGTGCCCGGCAGGAGTGGGCCGACGGTCCTCGCGGAGGATCCCCCCGAACTCGTCGACCAGGGCTCCGGCGATCTTCGTGCCGCCGATGTCGATCCCGATCGCGTGCACGCGAACCGCCTTCCCGTCGCCACCGGCGCGGCAGCGTCGGCGGGCCGCCCTGAGCGGCGGCCAGGACGAGTGTAGTGACCGCGAGCGCTCCGATGCGGCTCAGCGGCGAGACCCGGCGACGCGTGTCGGCCCTCCTCGCGGAGCCACCCCTGGATCGTTACCCTGAACGGATCCACAGCTTGCGCCGCGCCGGTAGGGTGGAGACGACGTTCATTCAGGTACCGAAGGAGTTGCCGTGGACCAGTTCGATTCCCCCCTGGTGGTTCCGGCCGATCCCCAGGCCAACACGACCGCCCTCCTGCTGGACCGCGTCCGCGAGACGCCCGATCGCCCGCTCTTCGCGCTGCCCGACGGCGACGGCTGGCGCGATGTGACGGCGCAGGAGTTCCTCGACCAGGTCACGGCCCTCGCGAAGGGCTTCGTCGCCGCCGGCCTCGAGCCGGGCGAGAAGGTCGGGCTGATCTGCAAGACGCGCTACGAGTGGACGCTGATCGACTTCGCCGTCTGGTTCGCCGGCGGGATCCTCGTCCCGGTGTACGAGACCTCCTCCCCCGCGCAGGTGCAGTGGAACCTCACCGACTCCGGCGCGCACGCCGTGATCGTCGAGACCCCCGAGCACTTCGCCCGCTTCGACGAGATCCGCGCCGACCTTCCCGAGGTCCGACTCGCCTGGCAGATCGGGCTGGGCGATCTGGACAAGCTCGTCGCGCGCGGCGTCGACGTGCCGGACGCCGAGATCGAGCGCCGCCGCTCGCTGGCGACCGGCACCGACATCGCGACGATCATCTACACCTCCGGCTCCACCGGCCGCCCCAAGGGCTGCATCATCCGGCACTCGAACTTCGTCGAGCTCAGCCGCAACTCGGCGGTCGCCCTGACGGAGCTGATCCACCAGCCCGGCGCGTCGACGCTGCTGTTCATCACCACGGCGCACGTGTTCGCCCGCTTCATCGCGATCCTCTGCGTGCACGGCGGGGTGAAGGTGGGGCACCAGGCCGACACCAGGCAGCTGCTCCCCTCGCTCGCGTCCTTCAAGCCGACGTTCCTCCTGGCCGTGCCGCGCGTGTTCGAGAAGGTCTACAACTCCGCGGAGCAGAAGGCCGAGGCCGGGGGGAAGGGGAAGATCTTCCGCCGCGCGGCCGACGTCGCCGTCGCCCACTCGATGGCGCTCGAGGCGGGCTCGGTGCCGCTTGCGCTGAAGCTGCAGTTCCTCCTCTTCGACCGGCTCGTGTACTCGAAGCTGCGCACCGCCATGGGCGGGAACGTCCGCTTCGCCGTGTCCGGCTCGGCGCCGCTGGGAGACCGGCTCGGGCACTTCTTCCACAGCCTCGGCATCAAGATCCTCGAGGGCTACGGCCTCACGGAGACGACGGCGCCCGCCACGGTCAACCGCACCGAGCGTTTCAAGATCGGCTCGGTGGGCCCGGCGATGCCCGGCGTCTCGATCCGGATCGCGGGCGACGGCGAGATCCAGGTGCGCGGCATCGACGTCTTCGGCGGCTACTGGAACAACGAGGCGGCGACGGCCGAGTCGTTCGACGGCGAGTGGTTCCGCACGGGCGACCTCGGAACTCTGGACGAGGACGGGTACCTGCGCGTCACCGGGCGGAAGAAGGAGATCATCGTCACCGCCGGCGGCAAGAACGTCGCTCCGGCGGCGCTGGAGGATCCGATCCGCGCGAACCCGCTGGTCGGCCAGGTCGTCGTCGTCGGCGATCAGCGCCCGTTCATCGCCGCTCTGGTCACGCTCGACTCCGAGATGCTGCCGACGTGGCTCGCGAACAACGGGCAGGACAAGGGCCTCTCACTCGAGGACGCGGCCGTGAACCCGGTCGTTCTGGCCGAGGTGCAGCGGGCCGTCGATGCGGCGAACGAGCGCGTGTCCCGCGCCGAGTCGATCCGGAAGTTCGTGATCCTCCCGACCGAGTTCACGGAGGCGAGCGGTCACCTGACTCCGAAGATGAGCATCAAGCGCAACGTCATCCTCGCCGACTTCGCCGACACCATCGCCGCCGTCTACTCCGCCGCCCCCGCCACCGAGGGCATCTCCCTCCGCTGACCCCGCGCTCTCCCCGCGTCACCAGCAGGCCGTCCCGATCGCAGCCGCCTCCGGGACAGCGCGCCCAGCTCTATCCCGTCGGCGGAACGCACGACGCTCTCCTCGACGCGCCCCTGTCGCGGTGCCGACCGCGCCGGGCCGGGCAGGGACCGGCTCCCCCTCAACACAGCCGTATCCGGTGAAGCGCGTGCCAGCGCTTCACCGTCGGCGGAACGCACGACGCTCCATGGAACGCGCCCACCTCGAAAAGCCGACCGCGCGGAGCCGGGCAAGGACCGGCTCCCCTCGACACAGCCGTATCCGGTGAAGCGCGTGCCAGCGCTTCACCGTCGGCGGAACGCACGACGCTCCACGGAACGCCCCCACCTCGCTGAGCCGACCGCGCCGGGCCGGGCAGGGACCGCCCCCCCCTCGACACAGCCGTATCCGGGAAAGCGCGTCCCAGCGCTTTCCCGTCGGCGGAACGCACGACGCTCCACCGAACGCGCCCACCTCGAAAAGCCGACCGCGCCGAGCCGGGCAAGGACCGGCTCGGAATCCAACTCAGAACCAGTCGGATTCCCGGACGGCCTTCATGGCGGCGCGGCGGTCGTCCTTGGAGAGGCGGTCGAGGTAGAGGCGTCCGTCGAGGTGGTCGCATTCGTGCTGGAGGGCCTGGGCCATGAGGCCGTCGCCTTCGAGGACGATCTCGTTGCCGTCGAGGTCGGTGCCGCGGACCTTCGCGTGCGGGTAGCGGATCGCGGGGTACCAGAGGTTCGGGACGGAGAGGCAGCCCTCGTCGACCGGTTGCGGGTCTCCGCTGAGCTCGATGATCTCGGGGTTGAGGATGTAGCCGATGACGCCGTCGACGTTGTAGCTGAAGGCGCGGAGGTTGACGCCGATCTGGGGGGCTGCGACGCCGGCGCGTCCGGGCGGGCGGACGCTGTCGACGAGGTCCTCGACGAGGCCGCGGACGCCGGCGTCGACCGTCTCGATGGTCGTGGACGGGGTCTTCAGCACCGGGTCCCCGAAGATGCGGATCTGGCGTTCGGTCATGTGGTGCGCTCCCTCAGGGCCTCCTCCGCGCTCAGGAGGGCGTTCTCGACGACTTCGCTCGCTGCGGGGTGCGGCCAGTACTGGCTGCGGGCGAGTCCGCGGATGCCGGTGCCGGCGCTGGCGGCCTGGACGAGCGGCTGAATGAGGATACTGGCCTGCGGCCCGATGATGTGCGCGCCGAGGAGGGCGCCGTCGAGTCCGACGACCAGGAGGCAGGCGCTGGAGTCGTCCTCGAGCGCCCAGCCGAAGGCGGTGGAGCCGTACTCCTGGGTGACGGTGACGACGTCCAGGCCGTGGTCTCGCGCTTCGGCCGCGGTGAGCCCGAAGTGGGCGATCTGCGGGTGGGCGAAGATCGCGCCGGGCACCGGCGAGAGGGTGTCGGAGAGCATCTCGCCCGGGTGCAGGAGGTTGTGCGCCACGAGGCGCGCCTCGTGGTTGGCGACGTGCTTGAGCTGCCAGCGAGACGACACGTCGCCGAGGGCGAAGAGGCCGGGCACGGGGCGTCCGCCGGAGAGGACGCGCTGCTCGGGGTCGACGCTGATCCGGCCGTCCTCGTGCAGATCGATCCCGACGGAGGCGGCGGCGACCGTGTCGCTGTTGGGGTCGCGGCCGAAGGCGACGAGGAGCAGGTCGGTCTCGACCGTCGTGCCGTCGCTGAGGGCGACGCGGAGCCCGTCAGGGCGGGCGTCGACGCTCTCGGCGCTCACTCCGGTGAGCACCGTGTACCGCTCGGCGGCGATCCCGGTGAACCGGCGCGAGACGTCCTCGTCGAGGGCGCGGAGGAGGCGGTCGCCGCGGACGGCGACGGTCACGGCCGTGCCGAAGGAGGAGAAGACGTGGGCGAACTCGACGGCCACCGCGCCGCCGCCGAGGATCAGCATCCGCTCGGGGAGCTCGTCGAGCCGCATGACGGAGGAGGAGTCCTGGATGCGGGGGTCCGGCTCGTACGCGGCGAGGAGCGGCCTGGGCCGCGAGCCGGCGGCCACGACCACCTGCGGCGCACTGATGCGGGCACCGCTGGCGCTGACGAGGATGTGCGGGCGGTCGCCGTCTCCGAGCGACTCGAAGCCGAAGCTCTCGCGGAGGACGGTCACGTTCGGGGAGCGCTGATCGCGGTACTCGAAACCGCCCTCGCTGATCGCGTCGATCCGGCCGAACACCCGGTCGCGCACCTCGGCCCACTCGGGGCGGCGGAGGCGGGAGTGGACGCCGATCGGGCCGCCCTGGTCGACGTCGGTGATCACGTCGGCGACATGGACGAACATCTTGGTCGGGATGCAGCCGGCGTTGAGGCAGGTGCCGCCGAACCACTCCCCGTCGTCGAGGATCGCGACCCGCAGGCCGTCGAACTCCGGACCGACGATCGAGTTGCCGGAGCCGGCCCCGATGACGATCAGGTCGAAGGCGTCGGTGGACGGGTCGGGCCCGTCGGTGCGGTCCTGGTGCGCGGCGGACGCCGCCCCGGAGCCCCGGGGCTCAGACACGTCGGACCGGCATGCCCTCGACCACGAGCGCGGCGAGCAGGCGTGCGGCGTCCTTCGTGCCCTCGCGCAGCTGCTCCCACTTCACCACGGAGCCGGCGGCGAGCACCGGGTCGTAGGGGATGCGGACGATGTCGCGGACGCGGGAGCGGAAGTGCGACTCGATCTCCTCCAGCTTCACCAGGCTCGTGCCCTGCGTCGCCGTGTTGAGCGCGACGACCGCGTTGCGCACCAGGGCGCCGTAGCCGTTCGCGTCCAGCCAGGTGAGGGTCTCGGAGGCCAGGCGGGCCTCGTCGACGCTGCCGCCCGAGACGATCACCACTGTGTCGGCGCGCTGCAGCGTGGGCCGCATCACCGAGTGCACGATGCCCGTGCCGCAGTCGGTGAGCATGATCGAGTAGAAGCGCTCGACCAGATCGGCGACCACGTTGTAGTCGTCCTCGTCGAAGGCCTCGGAGAGCTGCGGGTCGGTGTCGGAGGCGAGGACGTCGAGGCGGGTCTCGTCGCGGGAGACCATCGTCGAGAACTCGGTGAATCCGGTCACACCGGCCGCGCGGTTCACGACATCGCGGACGGTCGCCCGCGTCTGCTTGGGGACGCGCTCGGCCAGGGTGCCGCGGTCGGGGTTCGCGTCGACCGCGATGATGCGGTCCTCGCGCGCGTCGGCGAGGGCCATGCCCAGGAGCGTCGTGACCGTGGTCTTGCCGACGCCGCCCTTGCGGGTCATGACCGGGACGAAGCGGGTGCCGCCCTCGAACTGCCGGCCGATCCGCTCGTCCATCGCCTTCCACGCCTTCACCTTCGCGGAGTCGCCGAGGTTGACCGTGTGGAAGGTCAGGCCGTAGAGGAAGCGGTGCCAGCCGCCCGTGGGAGCGGGACGGGTCTTGCGGTTGACCTCCAGGAGCCTGTCCGGGGTGAGCATCGACGCCGACTCGGGGACGGCGGCGCTCGGCGCGGACGGGGCGGGAGCGGCGCTCGAGGACTCGGCGCGGAGGCGGTCGCGGCGCGTGGGGACGGCGGCGGGCTCCCCCGCGGACTCGGACGCCGCGGGCTTCTCGGCGGACTCCGCTCGGGCGGGGATCCCCGCCGAGACCGGTCCGTTCGCGCCGGACGGGTGAGCGGGAGCCGGTGAGGGGGTCGGAGCAGGACTCGGCTCCGGGGGCACGAGAGCGTGCGAGCGCGAGGGCGGCAGGCCGAGGCGGCCGACATCGATCGCGTCCTCGTCCTCGACCGGAGCAGGGGCGGTGGAGCGGCGCCGCGGGCCGGGCGGGGTGATCCGCACGCCGTCGGGCAGGAGGGTCGGAGCGGTGTCGCTGGCTCGCGGGGAGTACTGACCCGATTCCCGAGCCGCGTCCATGGCGGTCCGCGGCGTGGGACCGGTGCCGGTGTCGGGCTGTTCGTCGTTGCGCTCATCCATGCGAACGAGCCTCCTTCCGCTCAGGACGAGTGTACCGGCGGGCCCGGATCGCGCCGGGCGGCTTGGTCGGAGCGCGCTCCGACTGCTAGTGCGGCCCGCTTCCGGAGGCGGCGCGGACGGCGCGTGCAGCGAACGGTTAGGTTCTGCCGCCCGGAGGAACGTAAAGTAGTCAGCCATGCATGTACTCAGCGTGAGCTCCCTCAAGGGCGGCGTCGGCAAGACCACGGTGACGCTCGGCCTTGCATCCGCGGCGTTCTCGAAGGGCCTGCGAACGCTGGTCGTCGACCTCGATCCCCAGTCCGACGTGTCGACCGGAATGGACATCAACGTCGCCGGCCACCTCAACATCGCCGACGTCCTGACGTCGCCGAAGGAGAAGATCGTCCGCTCGGCGATCGCCCCCTCCGGCTGGACCAAGGAGCACCACGGCACGATCGACGTGCTGATCGGCAGCCCCTCCGCGATCAACTTCGACGGGCCGCACCCCAGCATCCGCGACATCTGGAAGCTCGAGGAGGCCCTCGCGAGCGTCGAGGCCGACTACGACCTCGTGCTGATCGACTGCGCCCCCTCGCTCAACGCCCTGACCCGCACGGCCTGGGCCGCGAGCGACCGCGTCGCCGTCGTCACGGAGCCGGGCCTGTTCTCGGTGGCCGCCGCCGACCGGGCGCTCCGGGCGATCGAGGAGATCCGCCGCGGACTCAGCCCGCGCCTCCAGCCGCTGGGCATCATCGTCAACCGCGCCCGCGTCCAGTCGCTGGAGCACCAGTTCCGGATCAAGGAGCTGCGCGACATGTTCGGGCCGCTCGTGCTCAGCCCGCAGCTCCCGGAGCGCACCTCCCTCCAGCAGGCGCAGGGCGCGGCGAAGCCCGTGCACGTCTGGCCCGGGGAGAGCGCTCAGGAGATGGCGCACAACTTCGACCTGCTGCTCGACCGCGTGATCCGCACCGGTCGCATCGGCGAGCAGGTCCCCGCCGCGACCTAGGGCCGGCGGGTCCGCCGGACTCCTCCGGCTCGAGGTCTCGGGACGCGGGCGATGCTCGGTGCCCGAGGAGTGCCAGGGACGGCGCCGGCGGACGCTCGGCGTCGGAGTTCAGCGCGGGCTCTCGATGCGCGGGCGGAGCCCATCGTCGGATCCGCAGGGCGGGACACGGACGGAGCCCGTCATCGGACCCGCATGCTAGCGGGCGTGATCGGCGGGGAGCTCGCGTCGGGCGGACGGATCACGCGGGCGGGGCCCGCCATTCGACCAGCTCGGTGAGACTCGGGTGCCGCCCGTTGCCCGCTCAGCACGGCTGCAGGCAGGTCCGCTCCTGATCAGCTGAGCGCGCGGAGGAGACCCCGGAGTCCCCGGGGCCGCGGCCGACCCGCGAGGGGTGGGCGGTCAGCCGACGCGGCGGGAGGCGCGGCGCTGGGCGAGCTCGTCGCCCGGGTCGACCGACTGATGGTCGAGCTCGACGAGGCTCGACTCGACTTCGCGGAGGACCTTGCCGACGGCGATGCCGAAGACGCCCTGGCCGCGGCTGAGCAGGTCGATGACCTCGTCGTTCGAGGTGCAGAGGTAGACGCTCGCGCCGTCGCTCATCAGGGTCGTCTGCGCGAGGTCGTCGACCCCGGACTCGCGGAGCTGGTTGACCGCCGTGCGGATCTGCTGGAGCGAGATCCCGGTGTCGAGCAGGCGCTTGACCAGCTTCAGCACGAGGATGTCGCGGAAGCCGTAGAGGCGCTGCGTTCCGGAGCCGGACGCGCCGCGCACGGTGGGCTCGACGAGCTCGGTCCGCGCCCAGTAGTCGAGCTGCCGGTAGGTGATCCCCGCGGCGCGCGCCGCGACGGCCCCGCGGTAGCCCGCGTCGGCGTCGAGCTCGGGCAGTCCGTCGGTGAACAGGACGAGGTCGCGCTGGCCGCTGACGTCGCGGCTGACTTCTCTCATCCCTGTGCCTCTCGGATCCGGACGCCGGATCCTCCGAACGCGCTCCCTACCGTACCGACCGGCGCAGGCCGAGTAAACGACATCGGCCTCGGCGCCGCGGCGTGTCGCACGGGCCGCCCGACGGCCGGCGGCGCGGCCCTCACGAGCGGGCGATCCGCGAGAGGGCGCTGCGCACCATCGCCCCGCGGATCGTGCCCAGCTGGGTCGCGAGCCCCACCGCGTTCTCGGCAGCGCCGGCGGAGCCGGACGCCTCTCCGCGGCGGGCGCTGGAGGCGACGACGCTCTCGATGAGCGACATCTCGCGCTCGACGGCGACGCGGAGCGGTCGGAGATGGCGGGGCTCGATACCGGATCGGCCGAGGTCGACGAGCGCCTTGAGCGTCGTCACGGCCTCGTCCCCGAACACGTCGCCGCCCCGCACGAGCCCGGCGGCGATGGCCTCCTGGACGAGAGCGGGCGTGGCACCGGACTCGGCCGCGAGTCCCTCGCGGGTCAACCGCGTGGCGGGGCCGAGGAGCGAGGCGCTCGGACCCCCGACACCGGCCGGCAGGGCGGGCTCGCGTCCGGCGTCGATGTCGTCGAGGTATCCGCGGATGACCTTGAGGGGGAGGTAGTGGTCGCGCTGCAGAGCGAGGATCATCCGGAGCCGCTCGACGTCGGAGCCCGAGAACTTGCGGTAGCCGGAGTCGGTGCGGGCCGGCGAGACGAGCCCCTGCTCCTCGAGGAAGCGCAGCTTGGACGGGGTGACGTCCGGGAACTCACTGGTCAGCCTGGCCAGCACCTGCCCGATGCTCAGCAGAGCGGCGGAGCCGGTGGGGAGGGCGCGCGCGGAGGAGCGGCCCACGGCTCACGCGTCCGGAGCGGCGACGAGGTCGGCGCGGGACGCGTAGAAGGTGAGTCGGAACTTGCCGACCTGCACCTCGGAGCCGTCGGTGAGGATCGCGGACTCGATCCGGACCCCGTCGAAGTAGGTGCCGTTCAGGGAGCCGAGGTCGTGGACCTCGAACGCCGTGCCGCGGCGGACGAACTCGGCGTGCCGGCGCGAGACCGTGACGTCGTCGAGGAAGATGCCCGCGTCGGGGTGACGGCCGACCGTCGTGGAGTCGGTGTCGAGGAGGAAGCGGGCGCCGGTGTTCGGTCCGCGGCGCACGACCAGCAGCGCGGATCCCGAGGGCAGAGCCCCGACGGCCTCGGCCTCCTCGCGGGACGCGCGGTTGTCGAGAGCGGCGAGCTGGGCACCGATGTCGTCGGTGAACGTCAGAGTCGTCTCCGTCGACGGCTCACCGGGAACGGAATTGTGCTGGGCGGATGATGCTCCACCGACGGGCTCGACCAAGACGTACCTCCTATCAGGTCAGCGTATCCGAATCGTGACCCTCGTCGGACCCCTGAGCACCTGTGCGGACCCCCAGGACGAGGTCCCGTGTCTGGACGGCGTAGACGATCCCGGCCCACCAGTAGAGGAACGCGCCCCACAGCGCGAAGGCCCAGGCGATGGGGAGCGAGGCGGGCGCGAGGGCCGGGAACGCCTGCCCCAGCATGATCAGCGGGAGCGCGTAGAAGAGGCAGAAGGTCGCGAATTTCCCCAGGTGGTGCACGGGAAGCGGTCCGTAGCCGTTGTTCGCCAGGACGACCGCCAGGACCACGAGCATCAGGTCGCGGGCGAGCAGCACGGCGACCAGCCACCAGGGCACCAGTCCGCGGGCCGCGAGGCCCAGGACGGTGGCGAAGATGTAGAGGCGGTCGGCGGCCGGATCGAGGACGCGGCCGAGGCGCGTCATCTGGTCGAAGCGGCGCGCGATCCAGCCGTCGAGGTAGTCGGTGAGGCTCGAGACGACGAGGGTCAGGAGCGCGAGCGCGTCCTCGCCGAGGACCACGAGCACGAGGAACACCGGCACCAGCGCGAGACGCACCATGCTGAGGACGTTCGGGACCGTCCAGATCCGGTCCTCACCGGTGCGCGCCATGCGCCCAGCCTAGGCGGGGCGCACGGCGGCGTGGTCAGCGCTTGTCGCGCCAGACCCGCTCGAACGGCAGGCGCCAGGCGTGCGGCGCGATCAGCTGGTGGATCGCGTTCGGCCCCCAGGAGCCGGGCGCGTAGAGACGGACGGGCGGCGGATCCTGCAGGAGCGGCGCGGAGACCTCCCAGAGCCGCTCGATGCCCTCCGCGGTGGTGAACAGCGTGTGGTCTCCGCGCATCGCGTCGAGGATCAGGCGCTCGTAGGCCTCGAGCGCGTCGCCCGCGCGGTCGGTCTCCTGGAGCGCGAACTGCATGCTCAGCTTGTCGAGCCGCATGCCGGGACCGGGGCGCTTCCCGTAGAACGAGAGCGAGACCTTCGAGGCGTCCGCCAGGTCGAAGGTGAGGTGGTCCGGGCCGTGGGCACCGACTCCGGAGCCCTGCGGGAACATGCTCTTCGGGGGCTCGCGGAACGCTATCGAGATGATGCGCTGACCCTCGGCCATCCGCTTGCCGGTGCGGAGGTAGAACGGCACTCCCGCCCAGCGCCAGTTGTCGATCTCGCACTTCAGCGCGACGAAGGTGTCGGTCTCGGAGTCGGCGGCGACGCCCGGCTCGTCGCGGTAGCCGATGTACTGGCCGCGCACCACGTTCTCGGGGTTCAGCGGACGCATCGAGCGGAAGACCTTGTTCTTCTCCTCGCTGATGGCCTGGGGCTCCAGCGCGGTCGGCGGCTCCATCGCCATGAACGCCAGCACCTGGAAGAGGTGGGTGACGACCATGTCCTTGTACGCGCCGGTGGACTCGTAGAACTCGGCGCGACGGTCGAGCGTGAGGCGCTCGGGGATGTCGATCTGGACGTGATCGATGAAGTTGCGGTTCCAGATGGGCTCGAAGAGGCCGTTGGCGAAGCGGAAGGCGAGGATGTTCTGCGCCGGCTCCTTGCCGAGGAAGTGGTCGATCCGGAAGATCTGCTCCTCGCTGAAGGTCTCGTGGAGCTCCGCGTTGAGGACGACCGCGCTCTCGAGGTCGACGCCGAACGGCTTCTCCATGATGATCCGCGAGCGCTCGACCAGCCCGGCCTCGGCGAGCATCCGCACGACGGAGAGAGCTGCCCTGGGCGGGACGCTGAGGTAGTGCAGCCGGCTCACGTCCGGGCCGAGGACCGCCTCGGCGTCGGTCACGGCGGCGGCCAGCGCGGCCGGACCGGCGGACTGTGGGACGTAGCGGAGCTTGGACGCGAACTCGTCCCACTGCGCCGGCGTCAGGGAGCGGCTCCCGAACTCGTCGTAGGCCAGCTTCGCGAAGGCGCGGAACGAGGCGTCGTCGTGCTCCTCGAGCGAGGTGCCGACGATCTGCAGGTCCGGTGCGAGGGAGGAGAGCGCGAGGTGGGCCATCCCCGGGATGAGCTTGCGCCGGGCCAGGTCGCCGACGGCGCCGAACAGCACGACGACATGGGGTGCCGCCTGCTCGGTCTGGACGGCGGGAGCGGGGGGTGCGGTTGTCACGGTCACCCCTCGATCATTCCAGTTCGGATCGTGACGCAGGCGTCATGTGCTCGATACGCACCGCCGCTAAGGTCTCTCCCGTGCATCCGTTCTCCGACGCGTCCGCCGCGACCGCAGCACCCGCCTCCGCCACCGCCCCCTCCTCCGCCGATGGGACGACCGCGCCTCCGCTCGACGAGAGGATCCGCGCCGACGTCCACCTGCTGGGCGAGCTGCTCGGCCAGGTGCTCCGCGAGTCGGGCGAGCCCTCCCTCTACGAGGACGTGGAGCGCCTGCGCGCGCTCACGATCAGCGCCTACGACAGCGGCGACGCCGCCGGGACCGCGGAGGCGGAGGAGTTCGTCGCCTCGCTCACGCTCGAGCGCGCCGAGGAGGTCGCCCGGGCGTTCACCTGCTACTTCCACCTCGTCAACGTGGCGGAGGAGTTCCACCGCGTCCGCGTGCTGCGCCGGCGCGAGGCCGACGCCGGCGCGCAGTCGCCCGAGGACTCGATCCTCGCCTCGATGCGCCGGCTGACCGGGGAGCTCGGGGAGGACGAGGCGTTCGCGCGCCTGTCCCGACTGGAGTTCCGCCCGGTCCTCACGGCGCACCCGACCGAGGCGCGCCGCCGCGCAGTGGCCTCGACCATCCGCCGCATCAGCGACCTGCTCGAGCAGCGCGACGACCCGCGCATGGGCGGCGTCGTGCTGGTGGAGATCCGCCGCAGGCTGCTGGCCGAGGTCGACACGCTGTGGCGCACCGCTCCGCTGCGCGAGTCCAAGCCCACTCCCCTCGACGAGGTGCGCACCGCGATGAGCGTCTTCGACGAGTCGCTGTTCTCGGTGCTCCCCCGCGTCTACCGCCGCCTCGACGACGCTCTGCTCTGCGAGGGCTCGGGCACCCGGGCTCCGGTCGCACCGGCCTTCGTCCGCCTGGGCACCTGGATCGGCGGCGACCGCGACGGCAATCCCTTCGTCACCGCCGAGACGACCCTCGCTGCGGTGGACATCGCCTCCGAGCACGTCCTCATGGGCCTCGAGCGGGTCGCCCGCCGCGTGGGCCGCGCGCTGACCCTCGACGCGTCGACCACTCCCCCGTCGGCCGCCGTCGAGGCGCTCTGGGCCTCCTGCGTCGAGCGGGCTCCCGAGCTCGCCGCCGACATCGCCGAGCGCTCGCCCAACGAGGCGCACCGCCGCGTCCTGCTCTTCGCGGCCGAGCGCCTGGCGGCGACCCGCTCCGAGGGGCCGCTGGCCTACTCCGCCGCCGCCGAGCTGCTGGCCGAGCTGCGCACCCTCCAGGAGTCCCTGGTCGAGGCCGAGGACGTCCGCGCCGCCTACGGCGACCTCCAGGACTTCGTCTGGCAGCTCGAGACCTTCGGCTTCCACCTGGCCGAGATCGAGGTGCGCCAGCACTCGAAGGTGCACCGCGAGACGATCGCCGCGATCCGCGCCGGCGAGGAGCTCGACGAGCGCGGCCTCGAGGTCCTGTCGGTGTTCCGGGCGATCGCGAAGGTCCAGGAGCGCTTCGGCACCGACGCGGCGAGGCGGTACATCGTCTCCTTCACGCAGTCGGCCGACGACCTGCGGACGGTCTTCGAACTGGCCGAGGCGGCGACCGACGGCGTGCCGCCGATCATCGACGCGGTCCCGCTCTTCGAGACCTTCGCCGACCTCGACGCCTCGACCGACATCCTCGCCGAGATGATCCGACTCCCCCAGGTGCAGGCGCGCCTCGCGGCCACCGGCAACCGGCTCGAGGTGATGCTCGGCTACTCCGACTCGTCGAAGGACGTCGGACCGGTCTCGGCGACGCTCGCGCTCTACGACGCGCAGGCGCGCATCGCGCAGTGGGCGGCCGACGAGGGCATCGTGCTCACGCTGTTCCACGGGCGCGGCGGAGCGCTCGGCCGCGGCGGCGGGCCGGCCAACCGGGCCGTCCTCGCGCAGCCGCCCGGATCGGTGGACGGCCGCTTCAAGCTGACGGAGCAGGGCGAGGTCATCTTCGCCCGCTACGGCAACCCGGACATCGCCACCCGGCACATCGAGCAGGTGGCGGGAGCGACGCTGCTCGCCTCCTCCCCCGCGGTCGGCGAGCGCAACGCGGGCGCCGCGGAGCGCTTCGCCGAGGTGGCGGCGACGATGGACCGCGAGTCGCGCCGCCGCTTCTTCGAGCTCGTGAAGGCCGACGGCTTCGCGCCGTGGTTCGCCCGGGTCACCCCGCAGGAGGAGGTGGGCCTGCTCGCCCTCGGCTCGCGTCCGGCCCGCCGCGGCCTCTCCGTCGAGTCGCTCGAGGACCTGCGAGCGATCCCGTGGGTCTTCGCCTGGACCCAGGCCCGCGTCAACCTGACCGGCTGGTTCGGGCTGGGCAGCGCGCTCGAGGCCGTCGGCGACCTCGACCTGCTCCGCGAGGCCTACGCCTCCTGGCCGCTGTTCACGACGATGGTCGACAACGTCGAGATGTCGCTCGCGAAGACCGACGAGGGCATCGCCCGCCGGTACCTCGCCCTCGACTCCCGCGACGACCTCGCCGGACTCGTGCTCGACGAGATGGCGCTCACCCGCCGGTGGGTGCTCTCGATCACCGGCGAGGAGAGCCTGCTCACGGGCCACCGCGTGCTCGGCCGTGCCGTGCGCCTGCGCACCCCGTACGTCAACGCGCTCTCGCTCCTGCAGCTACGCGCACTGAAGGCGCTCCGCACCGACCCGGGCGGATCCGGGACGGAGCAGAACCAGCGGCTGCTCCTGCTCGCGGTCAACGGAGTCGCGGCGGGGCTGCAGAACACCGGCTGATCCCGGCTCGGAACGACGGAACCCCCGGCAGCCTCACGGCTGCCGGGGGTTCTCGTGCGTCTGCGGGCGCCTCCCGCCTGCGGAGCGGATCGAAGCGCCGCGCGGATCAGGCCTGCGGGGCGGCGCCGGCCTCCTGAGCGGCCTTCGCCTCCTCGTACTGGCGGCGCACCTCGACCATGTCGAGGCCGCGGACCTGCTCGATCAGGTTGTCGAGCGCGGGGGCGGGCAGGGCGCCGGGCTGAGCCATCAGCGGGATGCCGTCGCGGTACACCACGAGGGTGGGGATGGAGGAGATGCCGTAGCTCGCGGCGAGCTGCTGCTGGTCCTCCGTGTCGACCTTCGCGAAGGTGATGTCGGCGTTCTTCTCGCTCGTGGCCTCGAAGACCGGAGCGAACTGCTTGCACGGGCCGCACCAGTCGGCCCAGAAGTCGATGAGGACGATGCCGTCGGCGATCGTCTGGTCGTGGGAGTCGAGGGTCATCGCAGTCGTAGCCATGGGGGATGCAACCGGGTGCCCCCGCGGCCTATTCCCGGGCGGGATCGAGGAGGTCGAGCAGCGACCTCGGACCGACCACGGCGGCCCCGAGCGCCTCGACGCGGGCGGCCAGTCCACGGTCGGCCGTCACGACGACCGCGGTCTCGAGCGCGCCGACCAGCTCGACGATCGCGTCGTCGCCCGAGCCGTCGGCCGCGTGGACCGTCAGCCGCTCCGTGAGAGCGCCCGCCTCCGGACGGGCGGCGCACGCCACTCCCTCGAGCACCACGGCGATGCGCGGCCAGACCGTGTCGGCGTCGACCCCCAGGAGACGGCCGGGGACGCCGGCCTCCGCGAGGCGGGCCAGGGAGGCGAGGAGGCGCTCCGCGGCGCCGGCGCGGTCGCGCCACCAGCCGTCGGGGCGTGAGCCGACCACGTTGGCGGCGTCCACGACGAGCACCGGGATCGAGGAGCCGAGCGCGCGCAGACCCGGCCAGGCCGCTCCGAAGCCCGGGTGCAGTGGCAGGGAGTCGACCTCGTCGGAGGCGACCCAGCGCAGCTCGGTGCTCTCGGCGTCGCTGATGCGGGGAGTGAAGTGCTCGCGGGACTCGGCCAGGACGGTGGAGTAGCTCCACGGTCCGATCACGACGACGCTGGAGAGCACGGGCAGGATCAGGTCGGCGGGGACGCCCGCCTCCTCCTCCGACTCCCGGAGGGCCGCCTCGAAGGCCGTCTCCTCGGGGTGACGGGCGCCGCCGGGCAGCCCCCAGGTGTCGCCGAAGTGGCTCCAGCTGACGCGGTGCTGGAGCAGGACGCGTCCCGACGGATCGCGCAGGAGGAGGCCGGCGGCGCCGAAGCGCCCCCAGAAGCGGCGTCCGTCGCCGATCTCGACCCAGCCGTCGCCGAGCGACGCGTCGAAGGGGTGGCGCGGGAGCACGGCGTCCGCGCCGGGGTCCTCGCTGGTCATGCCCTCCAGCCTCCCACACCGCGCCCGCCGCGCCCGACCCCGACGGGCTGGCAGAATCGGACGATGCGCCGCTCGAGACCCCTCCGCCTCGCGACGCTCGCCTGGCTCGCGCTGATCGCCCTGATCACGCTGACGCCCGCGCCCTACCCGGCCGGGGAGCCCAACGCGCTGATCCGCGGGATCATCGCCTTCCTCGCTTCCACGCCGCTCACCGGCTGGTTCGACTTCGACGTGGCGGAGTTCACCGCGAACGTGCTGCTCTTCGTGCCGCTCGGTGCGCTGATCGCCGCGCAGCTGCCGGCGGGTCGCCGCCTGTGGGCCGCCGTCATCGGGCTCGCCGTGTCGGCGGCCGTCGAGACAGCGCAGCTGCTGTGGCTGCCGACCCGCGTCTCCGACGTGCAGGACCTCGTCTCGAACGGCAGCGGCTCCCTGATCGGCGCCCTGCTGACGATCGCGCTGCTCCGCTTCTCCCCCCGCCGCCGCTCCCGGAAGGACCGCACCGCCCATGCCCGCTGAGACCCTCGTCGTCCTCGACCGACCCTCCCTCGACGCCGAGGCGCACTCGCCGGGAGGACCCGCGCACCGCATCGATCCGAGCGGGCGCGGCGATCTGGACGTCACCGACCTCGGCTTCACCCGCGGCGACGGCGTGTTCGAGACGATCAACCTGGTCGACGGACGGCTGCAGGCGCTCGACGCGCACCTGGACCGCTTCGAGCGCTCGGCCCGGATGCTCGACCTGCCCCGGCCGGACCGGCCCGCCTGGCTCGAGGCGATCGGAGCGGCGGTGGCCGCGCACCCGCCCGTCGCCGAGGCGATGGTGAAGACGATCCTGACCCGCGGCGTCGAGGGAGGCGGGCGGCCCACCGGCGTCGTCTTCGTGCAGACCAGCCCGGACTTCGGCCCGGCCCGCCGCGACGGCGTGCGCGTGGTGCTCCTGGACCGCGGGCTGCGCTCCGACGTGCAGTCGACGTCCCCCTGGCTGCTCGCCGGCGCGAAGACGCTCTCGTACGCGGTGAACCGTGCGGCCGCGCGGGAGGCCGCCCGGCGCGGTGCCGACGACGCCCTGTTCGTGTCGAGCGACGGCTACCTGCTCGAGGGGCCGACCTCGAACCTCGTGCTGCTGACGGGCGGGGAGCTCGTGACTCCTCCGCCGAGCCTCGGGCTGCTGCCCGGCACCACGCAGGCCGACCTGTTCGCGCTCGCGCCGGGCCTCGGCCTCGGGACGGCGGTGCGTCCGCTGCGCTCGGGCGATCTGGAGGCGGCGGACGCGGCGTGGCTGGTCTCGAGCGCGCGCAACGCCGCTCCCGTCCGTGCCGTCGACGGGACCGACCGCCGCGTCGACGCCGACCTCTCGGTCCGGATCAACGCCGCGCTGCTCGCCCGCTGAGCGTCCGACCCTCCTCCGTGGGACGCCCCGCGCCGAGCGCGGACGGCGTCCCGGAGGAGAGAGGGCTCAGGAGAGGCCGTCGACGTCCGCGGGGCCGCGGCTGATCAGTCCGCCGCGGACGTGCTCGACGGTGGGGTCGAGCTGGACCGGATCGCGCTCGTCCGCCGCCTCGTCGTTGATCACGGCCGAGACGATGCCGCGCCAGTCGGTGCCCTCGGCCACGGCGTCCTCGGAGCCGACGCGGCGCGTGACGAACACGGCCTCCGACTCCTCGCCCGCGTGCGAGATGACGGCGAGGACGCCGACGGTGCGACCGCCCGGGTGCTCGATCCGCCACTCCTCGTGCCCGGACGGGACGAGCGAGAACTTCAGGCCCGCGTGCGGGAAGCCGGTGGGGCGCAGCTCGGACGGGGATCCGCTCTGCGGAGGCGCGCCGCGGGTGGGGACCCCGGTGCCCTCGCCGCTCGTCGTGCTCATGCCGACGTCGCCGCGGGTTCCGCCGGCTCCGGAGCTGTCGTTCGCCGCGACCATGCGGTCGTCGCCGCTCCGCAGCGCGTCGTCCGCTCCGGTGTAGATGCTGTCGTCTCGGTTCATGGGAACCTCCTTGTCGGCGGCCAGTGTAGGACCGCGGGGTGGGTGGCGAGCGGGCGCCGTTCGTAGACTGGGGGGATGCAGATCCCGGTGACCGGTGCCGTGCGGGTGGACGCGTGGCTCTGGGCGGTGCGCATCTACAAGACGCGCTCCGCCGCGACGACCGCGGCTCGGGCCGGCCACATCCGCGTCAACGGCGAGCGGGCCAAGGCGGCGCAGACCGTGCGGGTGGGCGATGAGGTCCGCGCCCGGATCGGCGGCTTCGACCGGGAGCTGATCGTCCGCGGACTCGTGGTCAAGCGGGTCGGTGCGCCGGTGGCCGCCGAGTGCATGGAGGACCGGACACCCCCGCCGCCACCCCGGGAGTCCGCGCCGGGCGTGATCGTCCGTGACCGCGGAGCGGGCCGCCCGACGAAGCGCGACCGGCGCGACATCGAGCGCCTCCGCGGATTCTGACCGCGCGACCCGGCAGCGGCCTCAGGGGGCGAGCGCGCGCAGGCGCTCCAGGAGCCCCTCCGCCGCCTCGTCGAGGAACCGCTGCTGCAGCTCGTCGCCGACCTGGACGAGGGCGATGTCGGTGAAGCCCGCCTCGATGTAGGGCACGAAGCTCTGGGCGAGCTCGTCGAGGTCGGGGCCGCAGGCGATCTGCTCGGCGACGTCCTCCGGGCGCACGAACTGGCTCGCTCCGGCGAAGCCGGCGGGGGTCGGCAGATCGGAGTTGACCGCCCAGCCGCCGGCGAACCAGCGGAACTGCTCGTGGGCCAGCGCCACTCCCTGCTCCTTGTCCGGCGCCCAGCAGATCGGGATCTGGCCGATCGTGCGCGAGGGGGCGGCGTCCGCACCGCGGACCGCGGTCCACTGCGAGATCAGCTCGGCGTCGGGCTCGGTCGTGATGAGGTGGTCGCCGATCGGCGCGAAGCGGGCGATCGACTTCTCCCCCGAGACCGCCAGGCCGATCTCGACCGGCGTGTCCGGCAGGTCCCAGATGCGGGCGGAGTCGACGCGGAAGTACTCGCCCTCCCAGGTCACCAGCTCGCCGGTGTGCAGCTCGCGGATGAGGTGGACGGCCTCCTCGAGCATGTCCTGGCGCACGGCGACCGAGGGCCAGCCCTCGCCGACGACGTGCTCGTTGAGGTTCTCGCCCGAGCCGAGGCCGAGCGTGAAGCGGTCGTCGGAGAGGATCGCGAGCGTCGCGGCCTTCTGCGCGACCACGGCCGGGTGGTAGCGGATGGTCGGCGCGGTGACGTAGGTCGTGAGGTCGATGGTCGACGTGGCCTGCGCGACCGCTCCGAGCAGCGTCCAGGCGTAGGAGGCGTGCCCCTGCTCGGTCAGCCACGGCGAGTAGTGGTCGCTCGAGACCGCGAACTCGAAGCCGAGCCTCTCGGCGTCGACCGCGTAGCCCACCAGCTGCTTGGGTCCGCTCTGCTCGGTCATCAGGGTGTATCCGAATCGCACCATCGTCCGTCCTCGTTCCGCTCGTCGTGGATGCCCGGGGGCACGTCCCATGGTGGGCGGGGCGCCGGATGCGCGCTAACCCCTTGCCGCGGTCGCGAGCGGCGGCTAGCGCGGCGTCAGACGAAGCGGATGCGGTTCTGCACGCGGGTGCGGACCTCGAACGACTCGCCGTACCCGCCGAGCCGCGGGTCGTCCGTGCCGGAGCGCAGCAGCTGCGGCAGCAGCGAGCGGCGGATGACGACGGCGCCCTGGTGCCTGCCGCGCTCGACCTGCTCGAACGGCTGCTCCAGCGCGTCGTCCGGCACGACCACGACGCTCGTCGAGAAGCGGACGCCCAGCTCGCGGCCGAGACGGCGCGCGGCCTTCGCGAGCGAGGCGATCGGCTTCTCGTCCTCGGCGATCCCGGGGCCCTCCAGCTCGCCCTTCTTCAAGCGGACCGGGTCGCCCCAGTCGGCGGAGGTCAGCGCGAGCAGGCCGGCCGGCCCGAGCACGAGGTGGTCGATCTTGAGCCCGCCGTCGCCGACCGCGACGTCGTTCCAGATCGTGTAGGCGATGCCGAGCGCGCCGACGAGCGCGGCCGTCGCCTCCTCGGCCTGAGCCTTCGCGAGCCAGGAGCGGATCTCGCGAGGAGCGGAGCGGACGATCGCCGGGTCGAAGGGGTCCTCGGTCTCGACGCCGCGGCCGAGCCACTCGCGCACCAGGCGCAGGTAGTACTCGCGCGCCGCGCCTCCCGGGTGACCGTAGGAGCGGGCGCGCACGGCCGAGGCGGTCTGCGGGCGCGGCGAGCCGGTGTACGGCGACTGCGGGGAGGACCTCCCGGGGGCGGGAGCGCCTCGGTCGTAGTCGCCGCGGGCGGAGGCGCTGCCGATCCGCTCCCAGGCGAGCTGCACCGCGTGGAACGACGCGGCGTCGCCTCCCGTGTCCGGATGGGTCTCGCGGAGGCGGAGCCGGTACGCCCGGCGGAGCTCGTCGTCGGACGCGGTGGCGGCGACGCCCAGCACCTCGTAGGGGGTGCGGGCGGCGTGGCTGTCGGGCATGTGCTTCCGGGAG
>NZ_PSUE01000025.1:0-49736 GCF_002931645.1 Rathayibacter sp. AY2B5
GAGAAGACCTGCGGTCGACCCTGGCGGCATCACCAGCACGCGCCGACAACGCCAAGCCCCTCCGAGCGGTCCGCTGAAAGCGTCCCGCAGATCGATCCCGATACGGGACGCGCGCCAGCACTGTGATACCTCGCGCCACGGTGACCGAACGACGTCGGAACCGACGAGGATCCGAGGCGTGAAGAACAGCAGTGACGGTGAGCACTACCTCCTCCTCAGGACAGCCCTCTGGGCAGACGCCACCGACGTCGTTGGAATCTATGGCAGCGAGCAGCGCGCTCGGGAAGCAGCAGGTTCCTCTACGGGACCCGATCGGTGGACGCTCGAGGAGTGGAGAGGAGACGTGCGCCGCAGCAGTCTCCAGCTCCAGGCCGCTACGCGCTCACGCTGACGCAATGGAGTTGCACGGCTACAGTCACGAAGGAGGGTCGCGATGCGGCGACCGCTGGGGAGGTCGCTGTGGGCGAATCGAATGATGGCCGCTTCAAGAAGCTGCCCGATCGGATCGAGCCGGCTCAGCAGACCGTGAGCGTCCCGGCCAGCGAAGACGACTCCACGACGCCACCGCAACCGCCGGCCGGCGTTCCTGACCTCGTGATCGCGACTCGCGTGGCGGACGCCGCCACGATGACCGGCCTTCTCCGCCGTACGGCGGGGCGCGTTGCACTGACGGTCGTCGTCGTCGCGGCCGGCCTCGTCACCGTCCTCGCCGCGCTCAACCTGCGCTTGTAACCAGACCAATCAGCCGTGAGCGAGGACGGCGCGTCCGACAGCGGCGCCTCTCGACTCGCCCACCGAACATTCCGGGGATCCCATGCTCAGAGCACTTTCGTCCACTTCCATGTTCTGGATCGGTGTCGCCGGGATTCTCCTGGGCATCGTCTTCGGCACGATCGTGCCGTTCTGGATCGCCCCCTACCAAGCCAACGGATCACCCACCGTCGAACAGATCATCAGCACCATCCCGGTCCTCACACGAATCGCGGAGGGCATCGGCTACTCGTTCGTCGCAGGAGCCTTCGTCGTTCGCCACTTCGAGAAGCGCGAACTCGTCGACGCTCGACGGTCCGTGCACTTCGTCGGCCGAGCAGCCCGGAAAGACGAGCAGTAGCCCCTCCGAGCAGTCCGCTGAAAGCGTCCCGCGGATCGATCCCCTTACAGGACACTCTCGGTCGCGAGTCGGTAGCTCCTCGTGGTGAGAGCCGCGTCACGCCTACTGTTCTCCCGTGGGAGAACTCAAGGTAACGAGCTCGGCGGCGGTCGAGGCCGCTTCACGTCGCGCCGAGGGGTGGATACGCCGTGGTTGAACGCCTGGACAGCTGGGACCCGAGCAGACTCTCGCCGGACCGGCAGACACCACCCCGCCAACGACGGTTGGTGAGACTGTCGATCGCGCTGGGAGCTCTAGCTGTCGTGGCGGCCGCGGTTCTGTGGGTGGGTGATCTGCTGTTCGGAGTGCATGGCCCTTCCCACTACGTCAGCATCACCAACGACACCGGAGCCTCACTCACCTGGTCCTGCTCCTGGTCCGATCTTCACCTCGCCGCCGGGGAGACGGGTCAGCTGCGCATCCTCGACCAGCCCGACCAGGACTACGGCTGCGTCCCACAAGCAGCGACCCCCTTCGTAGCGGCGGCGCACAACAACGACATCTGCCCGTCACTGACCTCTATGACCGAGGGAAGGCAGTTCACGGCAACCGACTTCGCGAAGACCTACCGCTGCCCGTAGCTGGATACGCGACCGGTGAACGATCCCCATGCGGGACGGTCGGATTACCGGGGTTGATCCGCCCCTCCGAGCCGCGGAAGCACGCCCTCTACGCGCGTGTCCCGTCAAGCAGTCTTATGTGCTCCTCCTCGCTGGCCCTCCGCCAGCCGTAGGGCGCGACAACCAGGTACGTCACGCCGCCCTCCTCAACTCGGAGTCGTCCGCCGGAAAGCCCACCGGTCCCCACCTCTTCATCGATCCACACGAGCAGCTGCGAAGTCCAGTCCGCAGCATCTCGCGGGGTGGCATAGATCCAGGGCTGATCATTTCCCGACGACGGCAACGCGATCCTGATCCGAGCCGTGTGACCGCCGACCTGCACAAGCCGAAAGTCGAGCAGACCAGCGACCAGCCGCACGTCATCGATCCGGTAGTCGTACTCCGAAACCGGATGACGCCGCCGCATCCCGACAGCCTCGAGCGCTGCGGCAAGCTCGGCGTCCAGCAACATGCGCTGATCCTCCCAGACGCCCGGCCAGCGATCCTCTTACGGGACGTAACGCCTTCCGTGGGATGGCTCAGTCGGCAGATGCCGCGACTGTCGGCGGTTCGAGGCCGAGTCCTTCGCAGAAGGGGCCGGTGGGCTGGCCCGCTCTGTTCGGGAAGACGCCGAGCCTGGTGTCCGCGAGGACGCAGACCGTCGGGTTGGGTACGTCGATGGGTCCACTTCCCGGGTAGGGCTCGTCGGGGACGGCGCTCCAGCTCGCTTCGCATCGTTCGAGGGCGGCGGCGACCCGCTCCGACAGTGGAAGCAGCTCGAATGTGTTGCGGTCATCGTCCACGAGGCTGCTCGTGCCGTGGTCCGCGCGGACGTCGGCGACGGAGTAGCAGTCGAAGCTCGTGTTCGCTTCGTCATTGCTGGCCTGCGTGACGGCAATCGCGGCGGCGCTGGTGCCGGTCGCGACGACGGCCGCGAGGCCGAGACCGACGAGGCGGCGGCGCTTGGTGGAGCGGTGGCGGGCAGCGATGTCGGTGAGGATGGTGGCGCGCATCCTGGTGAGCTGTTCCGTGGTCGGGCCGAGGTCGTGGGTCATCAGTTCTCCCTTTCAAAGGGGCGCAGGGTGGTGCGGAGTGAGGCCCGGAGCCTGCTGAGCCGGTTACGGATGGAACCGTGGGTGGAGCCGAGTGCTTTCGCGGCGTCGGCGTAGCTGCTGCCCTGCTCGATGCACAGGTAGTACAACGCTTGATCGGTGTCGGAGAGCTCGGAGACGGCTTCCTTGATCGCCGCGGCGAGCTGGCGCCTCGCGACTTCCTCGTCAGGGGTGCCGCGTCGATCCGGGTGCAGGGACAGGTCCGCGTCCTCGGTGCGGTTCCGTGCACGGGTCTTGGTTCGGATGAGGTTGAGGGCGGTGAACCGTGCGGTGGTAAGCAGCCACGGGAGGGCGGATGTGTCTACGATCGCGACGTCGTTGATCCGCGTCCACGTGGTGAGGAATACGTCTTGCACGACGTCTTCGGCGTCGGCGGGCGCGCGGACGATACTGAGGGCATAGCGGTAGGTCGTCGCCGCGTGCCGGTCGTAGAGCCGGCCGAACGCCGCCCGGTCGCCTCGGCGCGCGCCGTCCATCAGGGCGGCGTCATCGGTGCGCGCCGCAGCGTCTCGCGCGAGTGCTGCTGCTTCTGGTGGCGTGCTCATGCTCAGTGGTGTCCGATCCGAGCCGATCGTCTCAGACGAGATCCGCTTCGCAACTGTCCGGTCAACCATCCCCATACGGGACGCGCCCCGCACCTGCGTAACCGGCGACCAGCCCCCAGGACCTAGCCTCTGCCTATGCCTTCGCAGACATTCGATCGTGACGACCGCCGGCATCTAGCTCACGCGCTGCAGGCCGGCATGACGCACGGCAACATGAACACTTATCAGGAAACGTTCAACCTCAACACAACTGGCAATCTGCCTACTCGCAGCGCCGCGATCATCAGGCACATCTTCGAAAACGAAGCAGACACCGATCGGTACGTTCTGGATCTGCTCAACGCGCTCTACGTCGATCATCCTGCCTCCGAGTTCCGGATGGACTCTGACGCCTACCGCACTCTCGAAACCAGAGTGCTGAACCGCCACGGTGTCACGCGGACGTCTCAGGGGTACGTCCTGCCCGACCAGGGACAGCCGACAGCCGCAGCTCCCGCGTCCGCTGCTGAACCGGCGCCGCCCGCCACCCTTCCCCTCCCACCTCGGCCAACCGCTCCAACTGACCTCGATGCTCGCAAACGCGTAGCGGTGATCTACGGGCAGGATCAGAGGGCGCGGACGGCGATGTTCACCTTCTTGCGAGCGCTGCACCTGGTGCCGTTGGAGTTCGAGACGATCGTCAACGACTCAGGAGAGGGCAGCCCCTTCACCGGGGCCGCGATCGACTTGGCGTTCACTCGGGCTCAGGCCATCGTCGCGCTCATCACGCCTGACGAATGGGCGGCGCTTCACCCAGACCTCGGCGTGTCGATCCGACGACTTCAAGCTCGACCCAACGTGATCTTCGAAGCCGGGCTTGCTTTCGGTCGTGTTCCGAGCCGGACCATCATCGTCACCTACGGGGACAGTGATCTGTGGAGCGATATCGACGGTCGACACCGCGTGGCGATGGACAACTCCCCTGAGCGCCGACAGGCGCTTCGGGATCGACTGCAACAAGCAGGATGCCTCATCACCCACGTCAGCTCGGACTACCTGTCCGCCTCAGGTGGCGGAGATTTCTCCGACTTCGCACGTTTGAGGTGACGGTCGGCGCCGACCGCGTCGCCACGGCATTGCGGCTGGGGTGGGCCGAGCCTGCGCTTGCAGTCAACCAGCCGGGGTCGCGTCCGGATAGTGCGCTCAGGAGAGGTCGGCCGCGCCGTCTCCAATGAAGCGAACGACGGCCGTTTCTTGCATGTCCTGGGGCTGCCAGAACAGGTAGTACGCCTGATCTCGGCCCCGCACTCGGACAGTGACAACGAAGGCGTTTGCTGGGCGGATGAGCTTGTTGCGCAGACGCCAGTGCCCCGGATCGGCGGGGTCATCTCGTTCGAGGAGGTCAAAAATCTCATCGAACGCGTCCGCGAGGTCGGGATCCTGCGCATCGTATAGGGCGAACTGCGCTGTTACTCGCGGGTCCATCTTGAGGTGCATTCACTCATCCTACACCCGTTTGCCCCATTACCCCAGCTCCCACTTGCGGCGCGACGGTTTAGGGGTAAACTGGCACGCACAAGACGGTCCCAGAGCGGACCACACAGACACAGACACAGACACAAGAACTGAAAAGTAGGCGACCATGAGCACCCTCATCCAGGTCGACGGAAGGAAGCGCGTGAGCCTCGGCAAGCTTGCGCAGCACGGCCAGTACCTCGTGACCGAGGAGCCCGGTGGGCGCCTCGTTCTTGAGCCGGCTGTTGTCCTGACCGTCGCTGAACAAAACTTCCTCAACGACCCCAGGCTCGTTGCGGCCCTTCAGGAGACCGCAGATACGAGTACGGCAACCGATGGGCGGCCCGCGCGCCGTCACAACGCATCTAGGGCAGCCTGATCGCGATGCCAAAAGGCCGGAGTCCGCTCGGGCTCCGGCCTTCCTCGCCTAAGGCGCAAGCCAAAGCCAAAACACCTGCTCAGCGCGCGTCGAGGGTCGCTACCGTAGCTGCATGAGCGACGAGCCTGATGGAACTGACGCACCTGAAACGCTGACCGGATCGACGTCGAGCACGAGGGGTCCTCGTTCGGAGTCTCCGAAGCAGCGTTACCTCGACCAGCTCATTGCTGAGGACTACGACAGCATGGGCGAAGGCGCGCGCCGAGAGATGCTCGAGGACTGACCTCGGATCTCGTGCCTGCGCGTCGCGGGGTACCGTCGTAGCCAGCAATGTCCGCGGTCGAACCTAGGGTGGGAAAGTGAAACTGCTGCCCGGCGACTCCGCGGAACTGCGCAAGGCGCGGGGCGCGTTCTTCACGCCGCCTGCGATTGCTGAACACCTGGCCGAGTGGGCCATCCGTGGGGATGCGGGCGCGAGTGTCCTCGATCCCACCTGCGGCGAAGCGGTGTTCCTCATCGCCGCAGGCCAGGAGTTGAAGCGCCTCGGGCAGACCGCCGGCGACCTCGACAGCCAGCTCTTCGGCGTTGATCTTCACGAAGCGTCCCTCGTTGAAGCGATGACGCTACTGGAGGACGAGGGGCTGGACGGGACGCTGATCGCGTCTGATTTCTTTGCCGTGCAGACCCCAGACATGCTCGGCGCGACCGTCCCGTTCGTTGACGCGGTGATCGGAAACCCGCCGTTCGTGCGCTACCAGGAGCACGTGGGCGTGTCCCGGCGCCTGTCGGCGGAGGCGGCTCTGCGAGGCGGCGTCCGCCTCAGCGGCCTCGCGTCCTCATGGGCGGCGAGCCTGGTGCACTCGGCCGGGTTCTTAAAGCCCGATGGACGGCTGGCGATGGTTCTGCCGGCGGAGCTGCTGACGGTCGGATACGCCGAACCGATCCGCGCGTGGCTGCGGAGCCGATTCGAGCGCGTGAGCCTTGTGCTCTTCGAACGACTTCAGTTCGAGGGTGCACTGGCCGACGTCGTGCTCCTGCTGGCCGAGGGTCGCGGTGGTTGCGACTCGTTCTCGCTGTATCACGTCGACTCCGCCGACGACCTCGCTCAGCTCCGCCCGTACACGCACACGAACGTCACCCCGCCGACGTCGGGTAAGTGGACTGACATCCTCATCCCCAAGAAGCAGCGGGGCCTGTACCGCGAGGTCATCGGCAGCCACTTCTCCGCACTCGGTGACTACGGGCGCGTCGAGTTGGGTGCCGTCACCGGCGGCAACTCGTTCTTCGCACTGACTGAGGCGACGCGGCTTGAATACGGGCTCGCGGAGAGCCAGCTCGTCAAGATCAGCCCACCCGGAACTCGCCACTTCCACTCGTCCGTGTTCACCGCGAAGCACTGGCAGGAGCTGCGCGAGCGCGGTGAGCGCGTGTGGCTCTTCCGGCCCGCGCCCACCGACGACTCCGATGCGCGCCGCGCGTACACCGCCTACGGCGAATCCCTGCACGTCAACGAGGCGTACAAGTGCCAGATCCGATCGCCGTGGTGGCGTCCTCCGGTCGCGGCTCCGCCGGACCTCTTCTTCACCTACATGAGCCACAACTACCCGCGGCTGATCACGAACACGGCGAAGGTCGGGTTCCTGAACTCCATGCACGGCATTCGGCTCCACGCTGACGCTTCGGCGGACGCCGCGGCCGCGCTGCCCCTGCTGTGCTTGAACTCCGCGACCATGCTCGGCGCGGAAATCAACGGCCGCTCCTACGGCGGCGGCATCCTGAAAATGGAGCCGCGCGAAGCAACCAGTCTCCCCGTCCCCAACGCGAGCGTCCTGGCCGCCGCATGGGCGGAACTGAAACCGATGAAGTCGAAACTGGAGAAGCAGCTCGCCGCCGGTGAGTGGACCGAAGTCGCGAAGCGCGTCGACGCCGCAGTGTTGGGTACCGGCGTCGGACTGGCCGAGGCCGAGATCGCGGAACTCCTCGAAGCAGCACGGCAGCTTCGATCCCGCCGACTCAACCGAGGAGAGTGACCCCATCGCGGACATCGATTCCCCCGAAGACCTCGACGCGCCAGGAGATGTGGCTGACGCGCGGCGCGCATCCCGGGACCCTGCTGATCAAGCGCGAGTCGAGGCCCTGGTCGGGAATCCCGCCCAGAAGCTCCTCCTCCTCAAGGAGCGGATTCAGGACGAGCACATTCGCGAGTTCAGTCGCGTCGAGGTCGACTTCCTCGACCTGCTGTGGTCGATCGACACCTACCGGCGCGAACACGTCATCCCCCGCACCCCGCGAGCGGTCGGAGCCGCCGTCGACAAGGACGAAACCGGCGAAGGCCTCTACCGCAGCAAAGGCAACTGGTTCTCCGAAATCATGGCCCTGATCCTCGGCAACAAGACCACCAGCGTCCTCGCGTCCAGGAGCAAGATCGCCGGCTTCTCGCAGAACCACCAGATCGACATCGCCTGGCCCGACCGCGACACAGCAGTTTTACGCGATCCCCTCATCTGCTGTGAAGCGAAGCTCACCGGAGCACCTGGAGTGAAGGGCGGCAAGCCCCGCGGTGGTCTCGCCGACTGGACCAACCGGCGCAAAGAACTGAAGTTCCAGGCAACGGACCTGAAACTTGCTCGGCACAGCACCAGCATCCACAACTGGAACGCGTGGAGGAAGAAAGCCGATCCTCGGGTATACACCCTGTGGGCCGCGCGACTCGAAAGCGTCACCGGTAACCATGATGAGGCGAAGCAGTACGCCCGCATGGTGAAAGAAGCACAGATCTTGACCGCCACCTACTCCGATGGAGTGGGTATCTACGCATTCAAACCCGACGACCTCAACCAGCGGTACGTTCCGGTGACAGTTTCGACCGATGCCGCTGCCCGGGTTACGACCTTGGATGAAGTACTGGATGAAATTGCGGGGGAAATCAAAGAACGGATGGAGGAGCACGGCAACCGTGTCCCACCTCCCCGCCCGTCACAGCCTCCTCTCGCCATCGACATCTCAGACGACGACTCCGACCAACTTCCGTCGTCCTGACTGGTGTCGGGGGAGCGTGAGGGGGTCGCCCCTCACGGGCCGGCCCGGGAGGCCGGCCCGCACCGCTCACTGGCGCGACCTGGCGCTCGAAGCGTCGATGGTCCCGGCAAGGCGGCGGATGATTTGCAGGGCGTGAGCGTGCTGCTCGGCGGTGATTCCGACGCTCTTGGTCGGGGAGTAGTCGAGCAATCCGGGCGATCGGAGCCAGTTTGCGGCGACCTGCGCCTGTGGCTTCCGCAGGAGTCGGGCAGTCTGGCGGAGGTCGCGCAGGATCGGGTTGTTCCGCTGAGCGCTCATCAGGCGTCCGTCTCGGTCGTCGCAGGAAGGCCGAGGAGGTCGCGCACGCGCGCTTCCTGCTCCGGGGTGAGGGGCACGGTGTCTCCCGTGTCGGCGTTCCCGCCGAGGACCACGGCGCTCCCGTAGACGGGGCTGGGGTAGCCGAGGAGGTTGGCCAGGAACGTCGCGGGGCGGTTAATGGTGCTCCCGTTGATCATGCCCTCGTCATCGACCCATAGATCGATCCCGTGCTTGCAGCGGATCACGTCAAACCAGTGGCAGCCGATCGCCGCCTGCAACTCAGCGACGTGCGCTTCCTCTCCCGGGTCCGCAATGCTCACCGTCTCGAATTCATCGGCCGTGATGCGAATGGCATCCATCTCTGCTCTCCCTTACTGATCGTTTTTCTTTGCCTCTCCGGCGAGTGAAAACCAATTGAGTGGAGCTGGCGGAGTGCTGGCTCTCTCGGGCGAAATAAGGGAGCTTGCGACCGCGTCCGAGAGAGACGGCACGCAGCCGGCGGAGCGAAATAGGTTGAAACCGCGGAGAGGTGAAGAAAACAGAAAAAGAGCCGCGTAGCGGCTTCCTCTTGGCGGTGCTCCGTCACCGCTGCGCGGGCAAAGCTCGCGCCTGAAAGAGAAAGCCAGAGGAGCTGGACCGAACTTGCCAAGTTCTTACGTGGACTAGGCAAAGCCAGTGGCGGCTGAGTTCAAGCGCCTGTGTGGTGTCTCACGGGCCTACAGGTTCGAGCGGGAGACTCCATCCCTCGGGCTTGTCGACGGCCTGGCCGTCGCGGTCGGTGAACACGTAGAAGTAGAACGTCGAGAGCCGCTTGTCGTTGTTGCCCGACAGGGCGCCGGCCGAGTAGAGCCGGCTCGCCCACGACTCCCCCACGGCCGCCTGCGCCCATGCGGCGTACTCGTCAGTGTCGAGGATCTCTGAGTTCCCGACGAGGAGATTCGAGCCCTTCACGGACACGCTGACGAGCGAGAGTGCCGGGTCGACGCCGGAGTCGGGTTCGAGCTGCGCGGCTGGGCCGCGGTCCATAATGACCGACACCTCTGCACGCCGGTTGGTCAGTGAGCGACCGCGCAGGCGCGGGAGGCTCGACGCGCGCGCTCGCGCTGCGGCGATCGCCTGGGCGTCGGTCATGCCGGCGCCGGCTATCCGCTCCCCCGCGTCGGTGAAGAGGGTGCGCTGCATCGCGCGGATGTCGCGCTCGTGCTTGTTGACGATCTTGCAAACAAGTGCCGAAACCATCCTCGGATTTTACGGAGGAGGACGCGCGCCCCTCAGCCGAGCGTGGCACGCTGGCGACATGAGTACTCCCCGGACTCCTCGGACGCCGCTGGCGTGGACCGCGTCGATCGCGAACGGCGGGGTGTGGGGCGGGCTGTCGCTGATGTTCCTCGGAATCGCAGGCGAGCAGACCTACGCGGCGTTCAGCGGTGAGTGGTTCAACGTCCTGGGCTGGGTGCTGATCGTCGCCGTCGCCGTGGGCCTGGCGGTCGTCGGCGTGATCGAGAACCGGAACATTCGAGCGGGGAAGACCTACAAGCCGCGACCCCGCCGCTGACGGCCGTTCGGGCGCGCCTGGCCGTTCCGGGCGTGCGGCGAGCGGTCGAGGGGGCTCTCCTCCTCGGGGCCGGTCCGACGAGGGCCGGCCCTGCATGTTCGGTGGGTCACTCCCCCATCGGTCGGCCCTGGGGCAGCTCGCGCGCTCCAACGGACGGGAACGGCTGGCCTCCGTTGTACTGAGCTTCGAGCCTCGCCACCTTCTCCATCACCGCGTCATTGATGAACTGCGAGAGAGTGCGGGTGCCTTCTTGGACCTGGGTGTGTCGGATCGCGCCGCGTACTCGAGACGTGTCCACGGGGTCCTGGTAGAAGCTCACCTTGGGCGGGTACTTCGGCTTCGTCATCGGCTTCGCGGCCGGCGTCTCCTGCTGTTCGATCGCGGGGGCCGGCGGCGCCGACCGAGCCGGGCTGTCCTGCGGAGCCGGCGGCTCTGCTGCCGGCTCCGCAGCCGCGATCTGAGGCGGGGTGATGGGATTTGCTCCGGCCAGGCTGGACTTACGGGGTGCGGGGCGGTTCACGGGCGTTCTCCTTCGATGCTGGCCAGGTGGTCGGCGTAGATGGCGCCGAGTGCGGATGCTTCGGCGCTCCCCCACTCGTCCAGGCCGCGGGCGGCCTCGGTCGCGTCCGCGATGACGACGCGCTTGGGGATCGGCGGGAGTAGGACACTGAGGCCCCGGGCCTCCGCGGCGCTGCGCAGCTCTTCCAGCCACGTCGCGCCACTGACGGTGCGCTCTTCGTGCTGGTTGACGATGATTCCCGCGACGCGCAGCTCGGCGTTGTAGTAGCCGCGAACGTTCTCGATGGTGTCGAGGAGCTGCGCGAGCCCGTTGGTGCTCCACAGCTTCGAGTGGGTGACCACCACGACGCCCTGGGCGGCCGTCAGGCCGTTGATCGTGAGCTGATCCAGCGACGGGGCGCAGTCGATGAGGATCAGGTCGTAGTCGTCCGCTACGGCCGCGAGAGCGCGGCGCAGCCGCCCCTCTCGCCCCGCTCCGGCGATGACCAGCTCGTCGCGGACGTAACCGAGAGTGACGCCGGTGGTGGGCACGACATCGAGCCCCGGCCAGACCCCCGCCACGATGACGTCGCGCAGTGTCTCTGGCGCGCGCTCGCTGAGCGCGTCTGCCAAGCCTGCCTGGTCGTCTGCGACGCCCTCGGCGGCGGCCACGGCGGTGAGGTTGCCCTGGGGGTCGTTGTCGACCACCAACACTCGCTGTCCGCGCAGCACTGCGGCGCGGGCTAGATGGAACGTGGTGGTGCTCTTGCCCACACCGCCCTTCTGGTTGCAGAGGGCGAATATCTGAGCGGTCATGGTGGTACCTCCAATGAGGAACAGTACTGTTACCGGGAGCCTAGCGGCAATCCCGGTAACAGTACCATTCGGGTTAGTTTGCGATAAGGGCCGCGTCGCCAAGGATCGCGGCCTGCGCCTGCTGCGCGAGTGCCCACCGGTCGGCCAATGCGGCCTGGTCTTGGGGTGAGTAGTCGCCGTGCTCGGCCTGGTACTTGAAGTCCTCGTAACCGCGCTCAGCGAAAGCCAGCAGCGCCTCCACACCCGCGCGCAGATCGTCGGAGACGACGAGCGTCCGCGCGTCGTCGACGTCGATCGTCAACGGGTCGTAGAGGTTCGTCAGGCGCAGCACGTACCCGGCGGGCGTGAGGTCGACGTGCGCGCCGAACACGGTGCGCTCCTCGTTGTCCTCGAAGTCGACGCGCCCGAACGTCTCGCGCTCGCTTGTGGGCTCCCAGAGCTGCGGCTGAAGCCGCTCCCCCGTGTCGTAGGGGGTAAGTGCCGATGCGGTCATGGCGTGATCCTCTCTCCTTTTACTACTAATAGTACTATTCGAGTTATTGTGAGTCAAGCGCGAGCGGGGGTGAGGAACGCGACCAGCGCGGCGGCGTAGGCGGTGCCGTCGTCAGTGACGGGGAACCCGCCCGGGCCACCCTCCCCGGGGAGGGCGAGCGTGTTGCGGACGTGCGCGAGGATCGCCGCATCCGAGTCGGACTCGAACGACTCGGGCTCGTCCTGGCGGTGGGTGGCACAGATGAGCGCGAGCTGGTCGGCGCTCGCGCGCCCACCGTCGACGGTGGACGCGCTGCGGTCGGTCTGAGGCTGGTTCTTCATGATGCTCCAATGCTGGTAAAAGTACTATTTAGGTCGGCTGGGATGAGCGGTGCTATCCGAAGGCGCCAGCCCAGCACGCGGGGTGGGTACCCGAGATGAGCAGCTCGCGCTGGTCCGCCGGGACATCCGGCAGCACGTCCTGGATGGGCGTTCCGGTCCGGTAGAGCGCCGCCTGATTGGCGGTCAGCTCGACGCGGCTGGCCTCGCCGCAGAACATGCACTTGCGGGTGGTCACTGTTGTGGTGGTCATGTGGTCCTCCAAACCTTCTACCCCTAATAGTACTATTGCCGCCACCGGATGGCAACGGCAATAGTACTATTGGGCTCAAATTTCTTCGGTGTCGGCGTCCTCGTCGGCGGTCAGCGCGTCGGCCAGGGTGTGTGCAGCGCGCAGCACCCGGGCGGCGGTGCTCTTGATCGTCTCGGGCTCGCCGTTGCTCCAGTTGGCGACGTATCCGATGCTGTAGGCGCTGGTGTCGAGCCCGAGAATCCCAGCGACGACGTACGCGACGCTCTCGGCCTCGGTCTCCTTGATGCCGCGGTGCTCGATGTACTCTTCCTCGTCCTCCTCGGCGTGGAGGATGACGTGCGCGGCCTCGTGCAGCGCAGTCTTGGCGGCCTGGGCGGGGGAGAGGTTGGCGTCGATCACGACGCGGCACGTGCCGTCCGTGGTCGTGTAGCCGTTGGCCTCACCGGGGATGTTCTCGCGCTCGACGGTCCATCCCTCCTCGGAGAGGTAATCCTCGACGGCCGCCGTGATGCCGAGCAAGTCGTCACCCGTGAGCCGCTGTGCGAGCGCCTGGGGGTCGCCCGCCTCGGGGTCGATGAGGTCCGTCTGGCTGATGTCGAACACGGAGAGGATGGGGAAGAACCGAACGACCTTCTGCCCCTCCTCGTCGGTCGTCGTCTCCTCGCCCTCTGCGACGTCCTCGGCGGCTACCTTCTTCTGACGGAAGCCGAAGATTCGGATGCCGCGCTCGCCCTTCCGCACCTGGCGGCCGAGCGCCTGCCACTTGCGGAACCCGGCGACGCGGCTCGCGGTGGGCATCTGGCTGAGTATCAGAAGAACGTTGTTGAGCGAGTAGGAGTGGAACGCCTGCGCGAAGGTCAGGAAGCGCGTCCACTGCTCCGTGCCGCGCAGCTCCTCGACCTGCTCAGCGATCGACGCTTGCAGCGCCTCGGCCTGCTCGCGGCGCTCTTCGGCGGTCTTGGTGCTGGTGATCTTGCGGGCCATTTCGGTTACCTCCGTTGATGGTATTAGTACTGTTAGCTCTCGCTGTCCCCCACGTTTTTTTGCCGTGGAGGCGGTTTTCCGCCTTAGCAACCGGAGGGCGTAGTGCAACCCGGAGGGCGGCGGGGGAGAGAGTTTCGGCGCGAAATAAGGGAGCGCAGCGACCGCGTGCCGAAAGTCTCGGAGGAGCCGGTGGCGGAGCCACTTGAACGGAGCCCGTAGGTGGCTACGAGGGAGCGCAGCGACCGAGCCGCCGAAGGCTTCACGGCAAAGAAACGGCACCCGAAGGGTGCATTTAGTCGGCCGGCTCGCCGGCCGTCCCTCACGACGCGCAGCGTCGAGGCTCTATAGAGCAGCCGGCGCCGACCTGGCTTCGACGGCAGAGGCCCAAACCCAGAGCCGGCGGCTGGTGTCGCGGTCCTGCCACTCGACCATGACGGCTCGGGCGGTCCAGGCGATCGCGAAGCCCTCAACGCGAACGGGGGTGCCGGGGTAGCGGACCCAAGCCCAGACGGGCAGGGGAGTGGCGGCCCAGGTGGGCCGCTGCCGGGTCTTGTCCAACTCGTCGTCGGTCAGGCCGATGGGGTGGCCGCGGCCGGCCGTCTCTTCGATGCGTCGATCGATCTGTGCGCCGACGTGGCGCTCGTAGCGTCGGTTCGTTCCCACGCCGCCAGTAGAACATATGTTCGAACGCGTGCAATCGACGTCATGCGGCGGTCGAGGACCACCAGAGCGAGCCGGGGGCGAGCATGCCGGTGCGTCCCCAGTGCAGCGCCTCGCGGTGATCGCCGCGGCCGGCGGCGTCGCGGGGGTAGAGCGGCCAGACGCGCTCACCAGCGGTGCTGTCCTCGAAAAGGGGACGGCTCGACACGTGTCGGCGTCGCGGTCGTTGCCTGGGGGAGGAGGAGCGGTGGGCGAGCTCGGCTAGCCACCAGGCCCAGACTTCGCGCTCGACGTCGTAGCGGTGCGCTCGATCCTTCAAGGCTCCGTCGACGCCGATCGCGCGAGCGGCGGCGGTTCGGAGGTCACGCTTGGCCTGGGTCCAGCCGTTGGTGTGCTTGATGATCAGGCGGTGGGTGCGGAGGCGGGAGAGGGCTGTGGCGGCGGTGCGGGTAGTCACTCCCAGCAGCGTGGCGGCGGCGTCGACGGCGAGGGTTCCTTCTCGGCGCAGCAGCGCGTACGCCTTCCCTGCCAGGTGTCCGAGACCGCCGCGGGTGAAGAGGTCGTGCCGAGTGTCCGTGAGGTCGGCCTCGAGCGTGGTGAGGAGCATGGTTCGTTCGGTGAAGAGCGGCCCGGGGGGGCGGGGGTTATTAGTGGTTGTGACCGGACCTTGCAGGGAGCCTGTGGAAAAGTGTTCGGAGAGTCGCCATTCGCTGGCGTTGGATCCGTCTGCGCGGACGGCGAGCTGCACGTAGCCGTCCTCGCGCAGCGTCCGCAGGGCGCTGGCGGCCGTGGTGCGGCCCAGGCCGGCCAGGAGGGCGAGGTCACGGATAGATGCGGCGACGGTGCGCTTGCCGGTGTGCAGGGTGAGGTAGGCCAGGGCGGTGAGGATCGTCTTCTCCGACGTCGCCCGCTCGGTCCTGCCCCACCGGCCCGGGCTCACCCGGAACCGGTCGAGGAGGGCGCTGACGGCGCCGACGAGGCTGTCCAGCTCCGCCAGGTCGCTCGGCTCGCGCTCGGGCGGGAGAACGGCGTGCAGCGCCGCGTACTGGCGGGCCTTCTCCCACTGCCGCGCCAGGCGCTCGGCGGCCTCGTCGCGGGCGCGGGGCCGGCGGTGGCCGCGGCCGGTGTTCTTGGTGCGGTAGTGCTCCATCCCGGGAGCGGTGCGAGCGGCGTGCTCGACGTCGGTCAAGGACCAGCCGGCGTGCGCGGCGGAGAGCAGGCACATGAACGCGGTCCACGACGGATTCGCGCCGCCTCCAGGCGTGGCCATGTGGGCGGCGCCGGCAGCGCTGAGCGCTCGGTGCGTGTGGTGTGCGGTGGCGGTGGGTACTGGGGGAGTGGCGTCGACGCGCCGCGGCGGCCGGGACGCTTCGAGGGCGTCCGTGACGGCCTCGATCGCGGCCGCGGTGACGGTCTTGTCCAGCAGCTCCTCTGCGCGGCCGCGGAGGACGCTCGAGAAGCTGCCGTCGCGGTGCGGGGACAGCGGCGGGCGGGCGGCGCCGGTGCGCGGGTTGCGGAGCATCCCGTGGTCCAGGGTGCGGAAGTTTGCTCGAGCGGCGATCGCCAATCGGGCCACCAGCTCGGCCGGAGCGCCTTCCGCGAGAGCGACCCACAGGTGCCGGCCTCCGGTGCCGGAGGACTGGCACACGACGTGAGCGACCTGGTGCGCGTCGAGGACGGCAGAGAGGGCGTCGCAGTCGTCTGCGGCCTGCTCCATGAGGTCGGCGTCGACGCCGTGGGAGTCCTTGCCGTCGAAGTCGAAGCACAGCAGCCGGAACGCTCCGGCGTCGTCGGTCAGATAGATCGCCCACGGCGCGGCCGGCGCGACGGCGGAGACGGGGAACGCGGCCGGATAGGCGTTCTCGTCCAGGCGCCCGTAGGCGTCCGGACGCATCGTGCGCACCGCGGCACGGGGGCTCAGCCTGCGCGTCAGTGCCCAGGGCGCCGAGAAGGAGTCAACTTCGGCGTTTTGGGCGTGCGCAGACACAGCAATGTGGCTTACGATGAGGTCACTTCTCCTCCCTCGGGTGGGGATGACGAAGGCCCGGCCTGAGAAACCGGTACTTCTGGAACTGCTTCACACCTGTTAGCCCTGGTAAGCGAGGGTGTGAAGCGAGAGCTTCTAGGCCCGTCGCGTGAGCGGCGGGCCTAATGCGTTAAGTCGTGGTGATCGGCAACTCCTCGTTCGGCTCGGTCTCAGAGGTCCACCACACCGGCAGCCCCCGAGAATCGACCTCGATGCTCTCCACCAGCCGTTCGAAGAACACAGCCGACGACACGTTGGCGTGACGCGCGAGCTGATCGAAACGATCCTTCGCCGCGCGCTCAACCTTCCAGCCGGTCGCTACGGCGTCATTGAGCGAGCCGCGAGGTCGCCTGGGAGTAGCCATGCCTGGAAACATACCGCTGTCGCTAGCGATCGCGAGACGCGCTGCCCGGTGTGTCGCCGTCACAGGTCGAGCGAGCGTCGCGCGGCGACCACGAACGACGCGATCGAGTTGGGGTCGACGCGGAGGTCTTCGCCCAGATGGATCAGGAGCCCCAACCGGTCGAGCGCTTCGACTTTGAGGCGCACCGCGGACGGCCGCAGGCGAGTAGCGCGCGCCAGCAGCGCCGGCGATGCCGCCGTGTCCGCGAGGAAGCTCAGCACACGGGTCATGTCCGGCTCGACAAGCGTCTGGATAGCTCCAAGCGCATCAGTGCCGTTCCCGGGGCCAAAGGCCTTCGTGCTCATCATCGATGCGCCCCCAAATCTGTCAACGAATATCCGTGCGGGTACTGGGCCGACCCCGTTACGCCTTGCATGAATCGCGGGCTTGCGGGACGGGGGGCGCGCGCCGTGAGGCGATTCCGCACGCTCATTGCAGCAGCGGAAAGCGCCGAGACAACGGCGTTGGTTCGAGGAAGTCCCAGCGCCTGACTCACGCGCTCATCGCCAATCCATGTGCTGAGGATCAGCCGCGCAAAGGGGCGGACAGGCTTCGGCATAGTGGAGCGGATGACTCCGACTGTCCAGTCGGTCAGCTCTTGCCCCTCACGCGACCAGGCAATCCGATCCTCCTCATAGGAGCAATAGAAGGAGGTCGCGGCGTCGACGTCCCCTGGAACATTTCTGAGACCCATTACGCGGCCAAGGTTCGCGTAAAAGTCGATTGTTGAAACCTGCTCCGCCGACGTCAGCTCACGCCACCCATGCTTCTCTATCCACCGAATCGGTACTATTGCAAGACTGAAGAGAACGTAGAGGAAATCTTCGCTAGGCGCTTTCACATGGCGATGAGCCGAGACAAGTAGGTCGATCATCTCGAGCGCGCGATCTGACTGAAGTTCTCCGTCGATGAGCTCGTAGAGAATGAGCGCAGTGTCTACTGAGCGTTTTCTGGGATCCGACTTGATAGCGCCTGAACGGTGGAGCGTCCGGGCGATCGACGGGACAGCGAAGGACCGGTAGTAGCTGAGCATGAGACCGATCTGCGCGTCGCGAGGCAGATCGAACATCACGAGCTGACGGTAGGTGTCGGCCCATGCCTCGCGCGGCGCAGCCGCGAGCGCACGGAGCCGTGCGGCGTGCGATGCGTGCATGGAACCACCCCCCGTCTGGCCGCTAACGACCGGTGTTGTACGTGTTCAATGAACCATAATGTGTCCGTGTGGTCAAAACAGGTACGCGCCCTCGTGTCGAGGGTGATGCTCGCTGCAAAGCTTCCGCGACCCCTGACCGCGGAGAGCCTGCTCGCCTACATGGAGGACCTCTGCGGAAGAGACATCGTGTTTCGTGACACACCTCCTGCTCTCCTGCATGGGGGAGTGGTGAGCTACTGGCAGCGGACAAGTAGCAATAAGAACGTCATGTATATTCCCCACGACACGACGCGTCTACACCGCAAGCACAATCTGCAACATGAATACGGACACGTGCTGATGTGGTTCTTTCTCGATCAACAGGAGGTAACGATTGGGGTCGATCGGGAGGACCTAGCGGAGGCCATCGCAGACGCCCTCGCGAAGATACAGGCGGCCGACGCGCTGGACCAGTCAATGCAACGCAATATCGGTTTTGGCGGAACGCTATGGTGACCATTCTCGAGTGGGTCATCGTTGCAGCAAGCGCTCTTCCAGTCATCGCCCTAATAGCGACACGGAATGCCTTCAAATATCCTTTGTTGACGATCGGGTGCGTGGGCTTTGCGATACTCCTCGCTCTAAAGAATACGCTCCTTTACACAGGAGTCGATCATGCTTTAGGTGGTTACAACCGAGCCGTTCTACTAATGCATATGGCTGGACTGGTAGCAACCATCATCTTTGATGACATAATCATGCGTTCTGTCAGCTCTACGAACAATCGGATGCGTCGGCGGTTCACTGTCTACTCGCTTGGTCTAGCAGGCGCGTGTCTACAAGTGGAAATTTTCGCAGCCAGCAACTGGCCCGTTACTGATGTCGAACTCATCCACTATGACCACGAAACGTCGGCGCTCGCCTTCAAATCGGTGCTCTGGCTTTCTCTCATCATGACAGCAAGCATGGGACTCGTTGCCTGCCATAGGAATCTCCGTGTTCATTCCGGTTTCCATCGTCGGCTGCCTATCTACCTGATCGCCCTCGGTTGTCTCGGAGTGCTGCTGGTAACTCTGCTCGTTGCTAGAGGCTGGGTGGATTCGGACCACATCTCCAAAGGGACGGATCTGACCCTGTCACTGGCGGGCGGTGCCTTCCTCGCGGCCGGCTTCAGCTACGCGCCGATTACTGACCGGTGGCGGGCTCGTCAGCAGCACCAGCGCGAGCGATACCATTTGGTCAAACTGAGGCCAATCTGGACGGACCTTACGACACAAGTTCCGGCGGCGCGACGCCGAAACGGTGGTCCGGATGATGACTACAGCGAGCTGTACGGCTACCTCTCCGAGTGCGAGGACGCCCTACTGCTGCATGCGAATCTCTCTGGCGACCAGTACAGAGTGTTAGAAGAAGCCCGCGCCTACGTGCACGAACGACAGGGAGTACCTCATGACTGATTCCGAGTCAGGAGCGGGCACCCCCACGAGCCCGGGCGGGATCACCGTCTCGAAGGAGGAGCTGGCGCAGCGTCTGCGACTCGCAACCGACCGCTACGAAACCATGCACGGGCGTCAACCGTCCTGGGCCGTGGTGGAGGAACACGTCAAGGCCGCAGGGGTCGACCTCTCTCGCACCAAATGGCACTACATGCTGTCCGGCTCTCACGTCCTCGCAAAGGACATTGGCGTGTTTGAGGCGCTGGGCGATCTGTTTGACATTCCTTCCACCTTCTTCTATCGGGCCGAAGAAGATGTGCCGCCGCGTCTCCATGAGGCCATGCCGGCCATCCTCGACCTTCGGAGAAATCGAGTTCGAAGAGAAATGCGCTCTATCGGGGAGATTTCACCCGAAGCAGAGGCGGCAATGGAACGCATCCTTGCGGAGCTTGAAGCGGAATAAGCCAGCTACGGCGTGTGATTGCTCTTGATCCACGACGTGAAGCCGTTAAGGACTTCATCAAATCGCTCGGTGTCTATCGAGTACATGACCGACACCCCGCGACGTCCGCCGGGTGGAAGATGAGTACTCACGCGGACGATACCGGCACTTTCGAGCGTTGAGAGACAGCGCGAAAGTGATGCGTCGGTCATATCGACGGAACGTTTCAGATCTCCGAAGTACATGCCGGTTTCGCCCCACAATGCGCGGATGACTTCGCCGTTTTTCTTCGCCAGAACGGCTTGAGTCAACAGAACCTCCGGTGGCAAGGCAGGCACATCGGGGGCGCCGGGCTCGGAGGTCATCACAACATCATGGCGTATGGGGTCCCCGCCGAGACATCTTCGGGTATCGATGTGGAAGCAAGACTGCACTGAATGAGTTCAGGATGTCAACTCGTGCAATTATGACCCCATAGAGTGATATCTTCGAGGTGTGGGGGTGGCTGTCGCTCCTGCTCATCTCGCAGGGGGCACAACTTGGGTGGAGTTCACCAGCGGACCGTAGGTGAGCAGCGCGCACGCGCACTGCTGCTTGGGGTGTCCGTCTCGATCGCAGGACTCCTCTCTGCATGCTCAACACCCGCTGACCCTCCGGCGGCGGAGACCTCGCAAGCTCAGATGCCGACCGTCCTGGCCAGTCCTGACGCCACCGAGGGTTCGCCGGCGCCGGTCCCATCAGCGACCGAAGCGGCACCAGTCGACGCCGAGCCGGCGCCGGCTCTGAACGTCGAGGCTGACACTCTTGCGATCGCCACGGCCGCTGTCGCGGCATTCTGCCGCCCCTCCGTGGACTACGACATGTGGATCGCTGAGCTGTACCCGTTCCTCAGCCAGCAAGCGGCGGTCGCCTATGAAACGGTCGACCCGGCCAACGTGCCCTGCACGAGCCTCACGGGCGCTGCGACCGTCCGTGACGGCGACGGCGCGTTCACGATGCGCATCCTCGTGCCCACGGATGCAGGGGAGTACTCGGTTTACGTCCACCGCACCGACGAGGCAGGCCCCTGGGCCGTCGACCAGATCACTCCTCTGGCATCGGAGTAATCCAGTGGCGAAGGGGGGACTGGGGGTACTGGCGTTCGTCATGGTGCCGGTGGTGGCCATCGCGATTCTGTTGTACGTGTTGCTCTTCGGCGGCGCGGCTGTAGCCGCATGCCTGCCAGCCGGGGGACCGGTGAACGTGTCCGCGATCCCCGCGGACGCGAAGGTCGGCGCCTACGGGCACGACCAGCTCGTGAACGCAGCACTGATCGTCAACGCGGGCGCCGCGAAGGGCCTCGGCGCCGATGGGCAGACGCTCGGCGTGCAGACGGCGATCGGGGAATCCTCGCTGGTGAACATCAACTACGGGGACGGTGCGATCAACCCGGACGGGTCGGTTGCTGACTCGATCGGCTTGTTCCAGCAGCAGTCGAGCTGGGGCACCGTCGAGCAGCGCATGGACCCGACGACCTCGGCGGGCTTCTTCTACGACCGCCTCGTCGCGGTCGAGGGCTGGCAGTCGATGGAGCCCTCCATTGCGATCAACAAGGTGCAGCGCAACGCCGACCCGAACCACTACACGAAGTACCGCGCCGACGCCGTGGCGATCATGACGTACCTCAACGGCCTCGGCAGCAGCGCGACCGCACCCACGGCCACCACTGCGCCGGTGAGCGTCCCGTCGACGCCGACGAGCACCGCGACGTCGACGGCCGCGCCGGTCGGCGGATGCGTCCCCGTGTCCGGCGACGCGCAGGCACTCGCGGCCGGCCTCGTGACGGCGATGGAGGAGGGCCGGCTGCGGCTGCTCGAGGACCGCTACGCGCAGCAGATCCGCGACATGGCCGCCGGGACCGCCAAGGAGAACTGCGGCATCGACGTCCGCATTCTCCAGATCATCACGATCGCGCTCAACACGTTCGAGCACGTCGGCGTCTCGGACCTCAACCGCCAGTGCACCGGCTCCCTGCTCGGAGCGGGCACGGGCTCGTCGCACTGGATGAACGGCGGCGGCAACGCCGTCGACTTCTTCTCCTTCAACAACACCGCCACCACCGGCTGCGACGCGAACGCACTGCAACTGCTGACGGTCCTGGACCCGCAGGTACCCCAGGGCTCTCGTGCCGGCCAGATCCAGTGCCGCTCGACCACGTACCAGCACATCACCCAGTTCGGTGACACCCCGAACCACCTGCACTTCGACGTCGCCTACGCCGACGGCCCCCTCACCACCGGATAACCGGACCCCGTCGACGTCGCGACCGCGGCGGCGATCACCCCGCACCACCCAACACAGAAAACGGAGCACACCATGTCTGCACTGCTCGCAGCAACGACCGACATCCTCACCACCGCGGGCGCGCTCGGCGCGGTCGTCCCGGACCCGGGTCCCGGCGGCATGCCCCCCGGGTTCGAGGCCTTCACCACCGTCATGGGCTGGGCCAAGTGGGTCGGCCTCGGCGTCGCCGTCGTCGGCCTGATCATCCTCGGCGTCACCATGACCGTCTCCGCCCGCCGCGGCGAAGGCGGAGAGATCGGCGGCTGGCTCGGCCGACTCCTCGTGGGTGTGATCGTCATCTCCGCCGCGTTCACGATCGTCGGGTTCCTGATGGGCGCGTAGCGTCCCCGGGAAACCGACACCACCAACAGAAAGGCAAGGGACATCATGAACGACTCCGAACCGCGTAACCCATTCACCACGAAGGGCTTCATCGTCGGAGCCGCCATCGTCGGAGCACTCGCCGTCGCCGGCATCGTGCTCGGCGTGACGTCCCTGGACGCCGGGGGAGGCGGCAACACCGCCGCCACCCCCGGCGCCTCCACCCCCAGCTCGACCATTTCGGCGGACGCCGCGAGCGTGTGCGGACTCTCCGGATACGACGAGACCGGGACTCTCACCGCAGCACCGACGACGGAATGGACCATCGTCGGCACGATGGCCGCTCCGAACTCGGACACGGCCGGACCGGGAGCTACTGATGACGACGGCGTGCGACGCTGCTACGCCCACACCGTCGACGGAGCACTCTTCGCAGTCGCGAACCTGTGGGCGATGGGCTCCAACGCACGCTTGTCCGATCCCGTCATCGAGAAGCTGACCGTTCCCGGCCCCGGACGGGATGCAGCACTGGCGAGGGACGTGGCGCAATCGAACACGGGCCTGAGCGCTCAGATCGCGGGCTTTAAGACGCTGTCCTACAACGGAGACAGCGCGACGATCGACATTGCCTTCCGGCTCAACGACGGGACCCTCGCGAGTATCGCGACGGACGTTGCCTGGTCGGACGGCGACTGGAAGATGCAGCTCACCGATGAGGGCCAGTCGGCCTACAACCCGGTGCGGCTCCAGAGCCTCGGCGGCTACGTGCCATGGGCAGGTGTTGCATGAGCATCCTCGCCACCACCACCGCTCCGCCCGAATCGGAATGCGGCCTCCTCGACTTCCCCTGCAAGCTCAACGAGGGCATCGGCGACATCGTGTCGGTCGCCGCGAACGATGCGTTGCAGCAGTTCGTCAACAACATCATGGAGGGCTACGGGAAGGCCCTCGCCTCCCTCGGCACCCTCTGGGTGCGCGTACCTTCGCCGGTCACGGTCGTGGACCAGGGCGGCGGAGTGAACGGTGGCGGGACTCCGCCGCAGCCGGAGGCGTTCGAGACGATTCTCGGCTACGTGACGTGGGTGTCCGCGGGCCTGGCCGTCATGTCCCTCATCATTGCCGGAGTGATGATGGCCTCCCGGCGCCGGCACGGCGACGGCGAGGCTCACATGGGCCGTATCGGTGTGATCATCATGGCCGTGCTGCTGCTGTCCTCGGCATCAGCGCTCGTGACCGGGTTCCTGCCTCTGGCGATGCACCTCAACGAGTCCTCGAGCGTCGTCGGCTGGGTGCAAGGTCAGTTGCAGTGGTACACCGGCGGTATCGCGATCCTCTCGATCCTCGTCGCCGCCGGCCGCATGGTCTGGACGCAGCGCGCGATGCCGTTGCGCGAGCTCGCGGGATCGGTCCTGACGCTGATCGCCGTGGCCGGTGCCGGCCTCGTCGTGATCCGCCTCGCGACGTCCGCGGGAGATGCGTTCTCCGTCTGGATCCTCGATAACTCGACCGACTGCAGCGTGACCAACGGGGAGTCGAACTGCTTCGGCACGACGGTCGGAGCGATGATCGGGATGACGATGGCGTCGCAGAACTCCATCGGCCTGATCGGCCTGTTCCTGCTGGGCATGCTGGCGGTGTTCATGACCTACGTGCAGATCGCCCTGATGGTGTTCCGCGGCGCGATGCTCGTCGTCCTCGCCGGGATCTTCCCGATTGCCGCCGCCGCGACGAACACGGAAATCGGGCGGCAGTGGTTCAAGAAGGCGATGGCCTGGACTCTCGCCTTCATCCTCTACAAGCCCGCCGCCGCGATCGTCTACGCGATCGCGTTCCGGATGACCGGCACCGACCTGTTCAAATCGGACGGCACCGGCCTCTTCCAGATCGTCACAGGTCTCGCGCTGATGCTCATCGCGCTCGTGGCTCTGCCCGCGCTGATGCGCTTCCTCGTCCCGGCCGTCTCCTCGGTCGGCGGCGGCGGTGCGGCAGGCCTACTGCTGGGCGCCGCGGCGCTCTCGGCCGCAGGTGACGTCGCGACGGGCGCGATCCGCGCCAGCAACAACGGAGGCGGCGGCGGCGGGAACGGCGGCGGCGGAGGCGGCAACACCTCGTCCACGGACGGACCGTCCGGCAGCACGTCGACGCCGGGCTCGCCCGCGTCGTCGCCGGCCGCTGACCCGTCCGGGTCGGCGTCGACGGCCGGCAGCGGCGCCGGTGCTGGTGCCGGAAGCGCGGCGACGAGCGGTGCGGGAGCTGCCGCGTCGAGCGGCGCCGGGGCCGGGGCAGCCGCGAGCGGCGCCGCGGCCGCGGCCGGACCGATCGGCGCTGGTATCGCCGTCGCCACGAAAGCCGCGGAGGGCGCGAAGCATGCCGCGCAGGCCGTGAAGGCCGGCACCGAAGAGGCGACCGGCAGCAACGAGAGCGGGAGCTAACCCATGTCCAGCACAGCAACCGAGCCGATCAAGGCTCGCACCTATGGCAACTGGCGAAAGCCTCAGACCGCCGGCCTCGGTGGGCTCGGACAGCTCGCCACCCTCGTGATGTTCGTGGGCATCGTCGCCTCGATCATCGCGTCCATGTTCTCCGGCCTAGGTCCGGCACTCATCGTCGCCGCCATCTTCGGCGGCATCCTCCTGACCGTCTCGGTCAAGGACAAGCACGGGCAGAGCGCCCTCGGAAGGATGGTGGTCCGCGTGAACTGGTGGCGTACCAAGAGCAAGGGAGCGAACGTCTACCGCTCCGGTCCGATCGGCCGCGCGAAATGGGGCACGTTCCAGCTCCCAGGCCTGGCCGCACCCTCGCAGCTCACCGAGCACGAGGACTCCCACGGCCGCCGGTTCGCGCTGATCAGCACCCCGATGACAAAGCACTTCACCGTCGTGCTGGCGACGGAGCCGGACGGCGCCGCGCTGGTGGATCAGGAGCAGATCAACAACCAGGTCGCGGAGTACGGCATCTGGCTCGCCAACCTCGGAGACGAGCCCGGCATCGAGGCGGCCTCCGTGACGGTCGAGACGGCTCCCGACACGGGCACGCGCCTGCGCGGTGAGGTCGAGGGTTCGATGGACCCGGACGCCCCACTCTTCGCGCGAGCGATGCTCCAAGAGGTCGTAGAGACCTACCCGGTCGGATCGGCCACGATCCACGCCTACATCGCGCTCACGTTCACGGCGACCGCGCGGATCAACGGGAAGCGCCGCAATGCCAAGGAGGTCGCCGCGGACCTCTCCGCCCGCATCCCTGGCTTGACGTCTTCTCTCGCGGCGACGGGTGCGGGCGCAGCGCGGCCCCTGAGCGCGCAGGAGCTGTGCGAGGTCATCCGCACCGCGTACGACCCCGACGCGGCGCTCCTGATCGATCAGGCGCGCGCAGAGGGCGAGACGGCGGACCTGTCCTGGACCGACGTCGGCCCCGCGGGCGCCGAAGCGCACTGGGACTCCTACCGTCACGACGGAGCGGTGTCGACGTCGTGGACCATGACCGCCCCGCCGCGCGGCGTCGTCCAGTCGAACATCCTCGCCCGCCTGCTCGCACCGCACCGCGACATCGCCCGCAAGCGCGTCACCCTGCTCTACCGGCCCATCGATCCCGCTCGAGCGGCGGCGCTGGTGGAGGCGGACCTGAACGCGGCGCAGTTCAACTCCTCGGCCTCCACCAAGCCCACCGCCCGCTCCACGTTATCCACACGTTCTGCACAGGCGACGGCCGCGGAGGAAGCCTCCGGCGCCGGGCTGATGAACTTCGGCCTGATCGTCACGGCGACCACGCTGCAGCGTGGTCAGGAGCCCGAAGCGCGCGCCGCGATCGACTCCCTCACCTCAGCCGCCCGCCTGCGGATGCGGCCCGCGTTCGGCTCGCAGGACTCCGCCTTCGCCGCCGCCCTTCCGCTGGGGCTGGTCCTGCCTCGGCACCTGCGCATTCCCAACGAGATGCGGGAAATCCTGTGACGCACCCCGCCACCACCAGGACGGCACTGGACACACGTCCGGTGCCGTCCCGGCTTAACCCTCAGCCCTCACCCGTCTTTGTCGCCGTTCCGACCCTTATTGGAGGCCCCCAGTGAGCATCACCACCAAGCTCTTCTCCCGCCACCGCGACACCGAGCCCGTCGACGTCCCCGCCGACGTCGACGGGGACGAGCTGCCCACCGGCGCCGTCGACGTCGACCAGAGCGAAGAGGCCGGCGACGTCGACGCCCCCGACTCGGCCACGCCCACGGGCGCGGTCGGCTCCCCGTCGACTGACGCTGCCGCGTCAGCAACGGCGGACAGCCGGGCCGGGTCTCGCCGCGCTCGGAAGGTGCAGGAGGAGAGTGCCGCGGCCCGCGCCGCGGCCTCGCCGCTCGCCCGCGAGACGCCGTCCAAGCGGTCGCGGAAAAAGCGGGCGATCCCGCACCAGGGCGGGAAGCAGAAGACCGAGAAGGAATCGGCGCCGAAGCGACCGATGCGGCCGACGTCGACGGGATGGCTCGGCCGCGGCGGCGGACAGGTCGTCTCGATCCAGCCCGCCGATGAATTCCGCGCGACGACTGTGCAGGTGTGCGGCCTGTACCCATTCTCGGTCGGCACCGGCACGCCCATGATCGGCGTACCGCTGGGCAAGAACCTCACCACCGGGGCCTCCGTGTTGTGCGACCCGATTAGCTGGTTCCAGCGGGCGCAGCTCATCTCCAACCCGTCGATGTTCGTCCTCGGCAAGCCGGGTCTCGGGAAGTCCTCGCTGACCCGCCGCATGGCGACCGGGCTCGCCGGGTACGGCACCATCCCGCTGGTCCTCGGGGATCTGAAGCCCGACTACGTGGACCTCATCCGCGCGATGGAAGGACAGGTCATCACCCTCGGCCGCGACCGCGGCTACCTCAACATCCTCGACCCCGGCGAGGCGACCAGCGCGGCAAAGCGCCTCCGAGACGACGCCGACCAGGCGCTGGAGCAAGCCGCGGAGCTCGACGCCCGCGGCGGCGACTCCAAGGAGCTGCACCTGCGTGCGGTGAAAGCGCAGCGCCTCGCCGCTCAGGTCCTCGCGGACGCTCACGGCCGCCGGCACACGATGATCGCAGCGCTCCTGACGATCCTCCGCTCTCAGCCGCCCACGGACCGGGAGGAGACGATCATCGACCGGGCGTTGAAGTACCTGGACGAGCACCACGAGGGCATCCCCGTCCTCGCGGACCTGCTCGCCGTGATCCAGGCCGCGCCGGACGAGATTCGACAGGTCGCGCTCGACCGCAACGACCTCAAGCGGTACAAGGAAATCACCGAGAACCTCGAAGCGTCGCTCATCGGCCTCACCTCCGGTGGCCGGCTGGGCGAGATCTTCTCCCGCCAGACGACGACCCCGATGCGGCGGGATCGGCCGGTGGTCTACGACGTGTCCTCGATCGATGACTCCGAAGGCGACCTCCAGGCGGCGATCCTCCTCGCGTGCTGGTCCGCGGGGTTCGGGACGGTCAACGTCGCCGCGGCGCTGGCCGATGCGGGGATCGAGCCCCGCCGGCACTACTTCGTGATCCTGGACGAGCTGTGGCGGGCTCTGCGCGCGGGCAAGGGCATGGTCGATCGCGTCGACGCGCTCACCCGCCTCAACCGTGCCCGCGGTGTCGGCCTGGCGATGATCAGCCACACCATGTCCGACCTCCTCGCGCTTTCCAGCGAAGAGGACCGGATGAAGGCCCGCGGCTTTGTGGAGCGCTCCGGCATGGTCATCTGCGGCGGCCTTCCCGGTGCGGAGATGCCTCTGCTCACGTCGGCGGTGCCGCTGTCCGCGAAGGAGCAGGAGATGCTCACGAGCTGGCAGGACCCGCCGGCCTGGGATGGCGTCTCCGGGAAGGAAGCGGACCCGCCCGGCCGTGGCCTGTTCCTGATCAAGGTGGGCGGCCGTCCCGGCATCCCCGTCCGCGTCCACCTGACCGCAGCGGAGAAGGACGTCAACGACACCAACAAGCTCTGGCACACCACGAGCCGCGCAGGCCGCGCGAACGAGCCCCTGGCGACCGATCCGGTCATGGTGGAGATTCTGCCGTGAGCGTCCTCGTCGCCCTCGGCGCGAGCTGCGTCGCGCTCGGCGCGGCCGGCGCCGCGATCGTCAGCGTGATCGCCGCCCGCCGTCAGGGGGCGGCGGAGCGCGACCGGTTTCTGCTCACGGGCTGCTGGACCGGGGTCGCCCTCATGGCGGGCTTCGTCGCCTGGGACCAGTGGGACCGGGTGATCGCATGAGCTGCACGTCGACGGTCGTCTACGACGGCTACCTCTGGGGCTGCTCGATGACGACGACGCTCCCGCACACCGACCACATGACGGACCTGCCGGTCGAGTACGTCGACAACGGCCAGGCCGTCCTCACCTGGGGCACCAGCCGGCAGGCGACCAGCGACGACACGACGGCCCCCTACGACGGGCCGATCTATGAGCGATGCGAGCCGCGCAGGTTCCTGCCGGCATCTGTTCCGTTGCTCGAGCGGGCGATGTCGTGATCGCCGCCCGCGCCGGGGGTGCGCTGCTGCGGGGTCCGCTCGGCCAGGTCGGCGCGGTCGCCGGGCTCCTGGCTGTCGCGGTCCTCGTGGCCACGGCCGCCACCCTCGCGTTCACCGCGCAGGTGCAGCACGCGATCCCCGCCCAGACCACTCTCACCAGCCCAGCACCGACCGAAGGAGTTGCACCATGAGCCTCACGAACAACCGCCGGAAAGAGCCCGGGAAGGCCAGTAACGGCTTCGGGGTCGCGTTCGCGGCCGGCGGTGTCCTGATCATCGCCCTGGCCATCTACATCGCGGTCCGCGTCGGGTCCCAGGTCGACGGTGTGAATCCCGACATGGACACCGACCCGTCGAACTTCTTCTCCGTCGTGGTCGACGTGTTCCGCGGCCGACTCGTCTGGCCGGGCACCGCGACCCTCATCGTCGCCGGGATCGGCGCCGTGGTCGTCTTCTTCGGCACCCTGTTCCTGATCGCGAAGAACGGCGGGAAGAAGAACCGGACCCCGATCGACTGGACCGCCCGCCACACCGCCACCTCCGCGGAAATGAGCCACATGCGCGGCAAGGAGGCGAAGGAGAAGTCGGCCCGACTGGGCGTGACCGACTCGTTCGGCGTCCCTCTGGGTGACCTCCTCAGCGACGGTCGACCTATCTACGCCTCGTTCGAGGACATGGTGCTGCTGCTCGCCGGCCCCCGCGTAGGCAAGTCGACGTCGTTCGTCATCCCCGCGATCGTCAACGCTCCCGGGTCCGTGGTCACGACCTCGAACAAGCGCGACGTGCTCGACGCGACCCGCGACCTCCGCGCAGCACGGGGGCAGGTGTGGGTGTTCGACCCGCAGCGCGTCGCGGTCGAGCCGCCGTCGTGGTGGTGGAACCCCCTCTCCTACGTCACCGACGACACCAAGGCAGCGAAGCTCGCGCAGCACTTCGCGTCCGGATCCAGCGAGGTCGGCGCCCGCTCGGATGCGCACTTCGAGCCGTCCGGTCGCGAGCTGCTGGCAGGCTTCCTGCTCGCCGCGGCCCTCGATGGCCGCCCGATCACGGACGTCTACGAGTGGACGACGAAACCCGGCGACGAGACGGCCGGAGACATCCTGGCCTCGAGCTATTTCCCGCTGATGGCCAAGAGCTTGCAGGGCGCGACGCGGTTGGAGCACCGGGAGCGCGGATCGGTGTACTCCACTGCCCGGCGCATGGCGTCCTGCTTGAAGGACTCCGGGACCCGCCAGTGGGTGAACCGCACCGGCGAGAACGACACCCGGCCGGAGTTCAATCCCGGCGCCTTCGTCCGCTCCACCGGGACGCTCTACAGCCTGTCCAAGGAGGGTGCCGGCAGCGCCGGCCCCCTCGTCCTCGCCCTCACCGCCGCGACCGTCGAAGCCGCGGAGGAGCTGGCCGCGGTGTCGCCCGGCGGCCGGATGCAGACCCCGATGCTCGGCGTCCTCGATGAGGCGGCGAACGTCTGCCGCTGGCGCGACCTGCCCGACCTCTACAGCCACTACGGCTCCCGGGGGATCCCGATCATGTCGGTGTTCCAGTCCTGGTCGCAGGGCGTGAGCGTGTTCGGGAAGGAGGGCATGGACAAGCTGTGGTCGGCCGCGAACGCGAAGATCTACGCCGGCGGAATCTCGGAGACGGGGTTTCTGCGGATGGTGTCAGAGCTGATCGGCACCTACGATCGCGAGACGACCTCCGCGAGCATGAACAAGGGCGTGCGCTCGACCACCAGCGCGTTGAAGCGCGAACTGATCCTCGACGTCGCGGAGCTCGCGAACCTCCCCACTCCCAAGAAGGGGCGCAAGATCGGGCGGGCGATCCTGATGTCCTCGGGCTCGCGTGCCGCGATCCTGCGCACGGTGCCGTGGTTCGACGGCCCCAAGCCGCTCGTGGCCGCGATCAACGCCTCCATCGCGAACCACCGACCGGGCGCAGCGCCGACACCGACGCCGCCGCCGGCCCCGGAGCAGGGACACGGCTTCACGCCGGTGACGGGCTCATGAGCGAGGACTTCTACGGGGGCGTGGACGACGAGGCCGCGCCCGCGTCAGCGGCCGACGAGGCGACGAGTGCCCCGGAGAGCGAAGAGCCCACGACGCATTTCGGGTCGGCGGATGAGTTCGTGCGCAAGCAGCTCATCGGCACCTACCGGCGCCGAGTAATGGCGCAGGGCTCCGGTGCCGGTCTGCGGTGGAAAGCAGCCTGGTGGGAGGCCAAGGAAGCGCAGCAGCGCATCGAGGCGCTGTGGCGGGCGTGGGAGGCCGCACGCGCCGACCCGAAGGCCGGGATGAGCGCGTGGTGGATCAACCACTGCGACCCACACATGAGCGTCCTTCTCTCTGCGGACGGCCCATTCGCTGACTCGACGGACGAGAACCGGATCGGTGAACCGCTGCCTTACACGGCGCCGGTAGAAGGCACTTTCCCGTCCGATCTACAACCGCCGCTGTACACGCAGCGCCCATCCAGAGAAAACGCCTGAGAGGCGCTCTGAGGACGTAAGAAGGGGAGCACCGTCCGGTGCTCCCCTTCTTCGTTCTCGACGCTCCGGCTAGCGGCTCAGGTCCGCGCGATCGGCGCCCTGCCCCTGGCCACGACCGCGCCGCGTCTGAGGGACGGTGCTCATCGGAGCCTTCGACGTCACCGCGGCGCTGGGCGGGGTGGCGTGCGCGCTGTCGGCGCTCATCCGCGCCTCGATGACGTGCGGGGGGACTCCCTTGGCTTCCATCGCCTGAATGGTCGACTGTCGACGCTCGGCACTGTCGTAAGCGATCTCTCCGGCCTCACGCGACGCTGACGCGCGCGGATCCGTCGCGGGCGGCGCCGACTCCGTGGACGGGCCTCCGGTGCCCTGTGCGGCCTCCTGGCGCTCTGCGGGGGCGTCGTCGCGGAAGAGCTGTGCCTGAGCGCGCGCGTCGGAGGCCAGCTCGCGCAGCTCGTCAGGAGTCGCGTTGGCGGTGCCACCGGCGGCCGCGTCGCGGTCGTAGTCGCTCGCGCGCGCTTCGAGCTGCGCAGCCATCTCCGCGCGCCCGTTGTCGACGTCGGACGCACCGGGGGTTTCTCGAGCGGCCTCCTGGTTGCGGGCGTCGTTCGCGCGGTCGAGGCGGTCGGCTTCCGCGATCAGTAGTTGTGCCTCCGTAACCTCCGCTCCCGCTCGAGCACGCTCGGGAGCTACCGTGTCCTTCCACTCCTCGACCAGCGCGGCTCGTGCAGCAGCGACGGCCGCGGGGTCCGCGGTGCGGAACTCTCCGTCGTTCCAGTCGATCGACGTCTGCACGCGGTAGTCCTGGAACCCGGCCGGGTCGGTGTCGCGCTTCCATTCCTCGGCCGCGGAGAGTTCGAGGGTGCCGGCGTCGCCCGCGAGCGCCGCGCGGTAGTCGGTGATCAGAGCGCGCTCCGCGTTCACGTCCGGCTCTGCGCGGCCGCGTATGTCCATGGTGAGACGGTCGTCGTCGTGGCGGTGGTAGTGCTCCGGCGCGGAGTTGGTGGCCCATTCCTTCGCCCGGTCCAGCTCCGACTTCGCCTGACCGGCGGCGTCGCGCAGCACGGCGGTGTCGACGCCGTAGCGCTCGAACACTTCGCGCTGAACGACGGCCGACGCGCGCTCCGCGATCGGGTCGTGGTTCTTCCACGCCTGCGCCGTCTCCGCGACCTTCGAGATGTCTTGGATGCTCGCCTTCTCCCACCAGTCGGGCCGGTCCACGACCTGCAACGTCGCGCGTGCAGCGCCGCGCTCGGCGTCGAAACGGGCCGACAGCTCGCGCGCCTGCGCGGCGGAGCGTGCCTGCGCGTCGCGAGCCAGCTCCTCGCGCAGCCGGGCGAACTTCTCGCCCATCTGCATCGCGATGGTCAACGCGATCCGGACGTTCTGACCGACCTCCTGGCCTACCTCGTCGTCGTCACTCATGACTTCCTCCCCTTGCCTTGGTGAATCGTCTATCGGCCACGGTCGCCGCGGTCCTGGTCAGGTCCCTGCCGAGACTGTCGGGCGCGGTCCGCGAGCATCGCTTCCTCGCGCTCCCGGTCAGCCTTGGTGAGCTTCGTGGGTACGGGACTGCCCGACCCGAAGTTGGTCTGGGACAGCCGGCGAACGTCTTTGAGCTCCTCCGGGAGCGCCTGCCAGGCCCGCTCGTTCTCCGCGACCTTCTCGGCCTTCACGACGACCTGGTAGCCGTCGCGAACAGCGGACAACTGACCCCGCAACGTCTGCGACAGCTCGCGCATCCGTCGCGCATCACCGGCTGCCTTATGAGCCGACGCGACCGCGTGCGTCAAGCGCGCGAACTGGTTCAGCAGCAGCAGCTCCGCGGCTGCATTCTTCTTATTCCCCGCCGCGGCCATGATCAATGCGGAGTACGCCGCCGTCGAGGGCATCATCGCGGGCCGCGGGCGCGTCTCGTGCGCCCGCAGGTGCGCCGAGCGGGCGAGCGATCGCGCAGCGTCCGCGAGCGGTCCCGGGGTGGGCTCCATGCGCCGGGACCACGCCGCGTAGGCGCCGGCCGTCTCGCGCGCAACGTGCGCCCACGTGGCCCTGTCGGAGGGGTCCACGGACCTGATGTAGTCGTGCAGCCGGTCCATGTCCGCGGCGTACGCCTCGAACAGCTCGGGGGCCGGCTCCGCCGTCTCCCGGCCAGGGTTGACCGGCGTGTACTGCCAGGGATTCTTGGCTGTCGCGCGCCATTCGGATGCCGCATCCGACGCGGACTCCGGCTGGTCCGGCCAGCCCTTCCGCAGCTCCGGCAAGGTCAGGTCGCGAGCGAGCCGGCCGCCGCCGTGCCAGATCGCCTTCTCGCCGTTCGTCGGCCGCAGCGCCACCGAATAGCCGGCGATCACATCGTCACGACCCGTCGCGAATCGAGGGCGCACCAGCACCCCGCCCTGACGCAGACGACGAACGAACTCGCTCTCATCCTGGGACGCGGACGAGGCCGCGCGTACGGCGCGCTCGAGGCGCTGCATGTCCGGCTCGACGTGCCCGCGACGTGCAGCGGACTCACGCGCTCCCGGCCGCACACCGCGCTCCGGGAACTCGCGCTCCGGCGCCTGGTAGACCTGCAACCCGTACTCGCGCTCCAGCTCACGGCTGATCGTCTGCGACCGCTCGTAGTCCTTGTGCACCGACGCTTTCGTGCCGTCCTCGCGCACCAGCGACACGGCGATGTGTACGTGGTCGTTGCCGTTCTTCGACAGCCCGTGACGCACCGCGACCCAGCGGCAATCGGCCTTGCCGATGTCCTCGCCCGCGAAGCCCATCCGCTGCACGAAGTCGGTCGAGATTCGGCCCCACTGCTCGTCTGTGAGCTGGCCCTCCTCGGCCGCCAGCGACAGCGAGCAATGCCACACATCAGCCGCCACGCGATCCTTCACGATCGCGCCGGCCGAGTCCCGAACCGCCTCGCCGTTCTCGTCGGTGCGCACCTTGTTGCGCGTCACCTCGACGCCGAACAGCTCCCGCGGTCGGTCCAGATCCGCAGCGATCGCCGCAGCCGCAGCGCCATCCAGAACCTCATGCCCGTACTCAGCCATGATCGCGGAATCCCCCGCGATCAGGTGCTGCTCCTCGTGCTCGTTCGTCTTGCCGGGACCAACGAGGTAGCCCATCAGTCCACGCATGCGCGTGCCGCGCGTGATGTTCGTTCTCACCGTCCACCGAGCCGGTCTGCCGTCGCCTCGATCAGGCGTCGCACCCGCCGGTACTCCTCCGCAGCCTCAACAGCCTCGGCCGGGAACTGGCCCGTGCTGTTCGCGAACCGCGCGAGCTGGTTCATGTTGTCCGACGTCTTCTGCAACAGCTTCGACGCCCGGAACAGCTCAGCAACCACCAACCGCCACTCCGTGTCCGTGCGCACCTGGGCGTTCATCGCGGACTCGAACAGCAGCCGCGGCACCGTCACTTCCAGCACCTCGGCACGGGCGCGCAGGTGCGCGTCCTCCTCGGGCGTGACCGACACCTCGTACCGCTTCGACCGCGCAGCGACACCCGGCACGTTCGCGCGGCGGCGCCGGCCGAACAACCGACCCTCTCGTGACGACTCCGACACGACCCTCACCGTCCTTCCGGCCCAGCGCAGCGAACCCGCCCCCAGGCGGGGACCATACGACCAGTATGCGCCGACCCGGCCGCGCAGCGGAAGGGGCGCAAGCGGTTTACCACGGGTAAACCTATAGCTTGCTCCACAAACCATCTTCGCACCGAGCGCGACTTGGGTGTAACTCGGGTCCGAAGGACACCCGAGCGTCTCGGCTGGCGAAGCCGAACCCGAGACGCTTGAGTCCGCGCCTTCCGCATGACGGCGGCGGCGGCGGCTAGCCTTTCCGCATGAGCGACCACACGAGGAACCCTGACGACGCCGCCGACGCCGCCCGCCGACTGCTCGAACAGAGCGTCGAGAAGCGCGTCGAGGCGGTCCGCACGATCGTCTCCGCAGCCAACGACACCGACACCGCACGCGCCACCCTCAGCGACGCGCAGAACCGACACAGCAAGGCGTGGGCGGACGCCCTCGCCGCCGGATGGTCGGAGAAGGAACTCCGCGCAGCAGGAGTGCCGCGACCCGAGCAGACTCGCGCTCGCGTCACCCGCGCGCGACGCACAACGTCGGCGGAGGGAATTCCCGCCGATTCGACCGAGAGCGACAGCTCCGCGTCCATCGAGAACGCTGCATGACCGACAACGACTCCGCCGCGCTCCACGGCCAGGTCCGCGCCTGGGCGGAGGGGGCCAACCCGCTCACGGCCGCCGTCGAACTGCTGATCCGATCGGGCCTCGTGTACGCCGGAGCACCGTGGGTGAAGACCGACAACGCCTGGCACACGAGCGCAATCGACTTCGACCGCCTCGGCTACGAAATCGGAGCGCTCAGCGGAGGCGAACAGCGCGTCGCGCGGATCGCGTCGTCGCTCGGTCAGGGTGTCCCTGTCGACCTCCGCGAGGACGTCGCCGGGCTCGACCTCGAACACACGCGACTGGTCCTCGCGGCGATCGCGCACGCCGCCGGACTCGGAGAGCCCGGCACGACGATCCAGACCGTCGACGGAGTGCCGACAATCGTCCCCCATGACGCTCTGGCGTCGTGGCCGAACGAGTAGGTCGATCGCGCACGACGACCGCCCTCGTCGAGTAGCAAGCCCCCGCTCGAGCAGTCACGCTCGCGGGGGCTTCTGCCTTCCCGCGACGTGCGCGCAGGCTGCGGTCCGGCCGTCCATCCGACGCTTCACTCTTGCCTGCGCCGGCCGACCGTCAAGAGCGCTGCGCGTCCCTCCGGGATACCCCTCCGGGGCACTCCTGACGGCCACCCGCCTCCGGCATCGCGCCGCTTATCGGATGGATGGCCTCAGAGAATGCTCCCCTCGGGAAGAGTTCCGATCAGCGGCCCCTGCCGGACGCTCACCGGAGCGCTACATCGCGTAGGTGATGACGACGGATGAGAGCTTCCGCGACGTTCACGTCCACCGACGACGTGTGCACGGCCCTCCTCGCCTTCGTCGGTTCGATCGCCGCCGGCGGACACTCCGAGTCGATCGCTATTCCCGCGCTGCGCGTGGATGGGCAGGTCATGGAAGTACGGATGACGGTGAACGCCAACAGCGCGTTCGTCGTCGTCCCAGTCGATGCCGACGCGCAAGACGAGCGCGCCCTTCTGGCAGCCTCAAAGTCGGTAGTCAGCGAGCTGCGCAAGCGAAGCGCGGCCAGCCGTCAGGATGCCGAGCGGCGCTGACAGGAGTTGCTCGACTCGCTCCGCTCACGCTCACCGTCTCGGCACTTCGTGTCTAAAGTGGCGGTGCGGTTGAGAAGTGGGGACCTCGACGCCGCGCGCGGCAGACCGACGAGGGGTCGTCGGTGTCGCTCTGCTCTCGGCCGCGTCACACAGCGCGGCCGAGAGCACCACTCGCCGGCTGCTGCTCAGGGCCGTCAACCCTCCTCCCGTGGGCACAGTCGGCACCTATGGTCGGGCATGTACGGAGTGCCGTTCGCTCCGGCCCCAGTGCTCCCGGCTCGGATGCGGCTCGGCCCCTGAGCCGGGAGTAGCGGCCCGGCCCCGCGTCGGGGGATGCCGGGTCGGGCCGCTTCCCAGGGGAAGAAGCCGCACCCGAGCGAAACGACACCAGGCGTAACGTGCGGTGGTTATGCTCCGCGCATGATCGACTTCAGCTCCGCCGAGATGGCGACAGTCGAGTACGTCGAGGACCAGTGGCGCCTCACGATTCTCGACGGGACCGGCACCACGTTGGCCGAGACCGGGCTTCCGCTTTTCGGCCCCGAGAACTTCTTCGTTCGCGCCAGCTCTGACCGGCCGGCGGGCCTGGATTACGTGGGGCCGTTCTTGAACAAGCGCGGCCTGTACTACACCCAGTGGACCGGTCGCGGCCGAGACGGATGGAGCACACAGCTCCACTACTGACGAGCACACGTTGCGCGGGCAGACGTCCAGGATGATGAGCACATGTCGCGCAACACTGAGCCGTTGGCCGGTCAAATGGTCTGGCTCGTCCGCTGGATCCAATCGCGTGACGGCTGGTCGCACGAGACCATCAGCGGCGCTTTTCAGGAGCGCACCGACACGTGCTGGCGCGTCTGGGTGAACGAGGAGCTGCGCGAACTTCCCTCACAGGACTGGTCCCCCTACAAGCCGTGACGCCGACGGTGGTCCACGCTCAGCTGTGGTCAGTGACGGATCGCGGAAGCGCGCCAGCCTTCGTCCTTGACCCAGCGGAACCCAATCCAGCAAGTCTGCGGCTCCGGCGCGTCTGCGGCCGCGTCCAGGGCGACCCGAAACGTGGCAGGTGTCGCGCCGTCGATGATCGTGAACTCCGAATCGCGGTCCGCGAGCGCCCCGCACGCATCGCGCAAGCCTGCACTGTCTGACTCGGTGTTCGCGGGAAGAAGCTTCGCGATCGCCGGATCATCGTTCAACACGGGCACGAGCTCGTACACCAGCTCCTGGCCACTCCCCGACGGCGGCACCGCTCCCGACGTCGAGTCATCGAGCGACCCGACCGCAAACATGAAGACAGCGACGACGCCGGCCAGCACCGACGTCAGCAGAACGAGTAGGACCACGGTGACGCCACGATGGTGCCGCGGCGGTGAAGGAAGATCCTCCGCCTCGTCGTACGCCCCCACCGCTTCCCCTCCGCCGACAGGTCCTCCCGACCCCGGCTCACCAGAGATACCAGACCTGAACGACCAACCATCACGCACTATCCCCATCGCCCTCCCCCGTTTGGCTGATGCTCGGCAGATCACTCAGGAACCGATGTGTATGATTCCGCATGGATTGAGCGGGGACCTGGACCGCCGATCTTTGGCTTGTGACGCGAGAGCGCCAAGCCCGCCGGCGGGGGTGCGCCGACCCGAACGGCGCGCCCTCAGCCGCGCCACGATGCCAAGCTCGGTTCATCAGCTCGATGGCGTGGCGTCCGATCGGCGTCAGGTCGACCACGACTCGTCTTGGCGTGGCCGTGCCGGCCTGCCAGGGTCATGGCCATGGAGATCACAGATGATGTCGAGCGGGCCGAATGGCTTGGGCTGCGCATGCAGCGAGAGCGAAGCTGGGCACGAGTCGGCTCGGTCGCCGGATACGGGTTCGAGGCGTACGCCCGTGTCCTTCACCCTCGACCTGACGGCGATGACATTTGGGAACGCCAGCGGTGGGCGGACGTTGCTGCTACTGCCGGCAAGGTCATGCACCCGCTCGTCCAGTGGGAACGGCTCCTAGGCAGGGACGAGCCGCGCGGCGGCACAAGTGACGTCGGACGACTCGATCCGCAAGTACTCGCCGCCCTCGCACCCATCCTCAGTTCGGCGACCACTACGCCCGGCGATGCGCTCGCGGCGTACTGGGTCGGTGGGACCGGCCAGAACCTCCTCGGCAGGCCGGTCAGCATTGACCGATACGACTACATACTGGCCGCCACGAGCATGGCGGAGCTTGCCGAACCCGGATGGGGTCCCGAGATTGGCCTCCGCGGCGAGGAAGCGCCGCAACTACTCTGGCCTGAAGATCACGCCTGGGTGCTCGCCACCGAGATCGACTGGGACTCCACCATCGTCGCCGGCTCGCACACGCTCGTAAGCGCGATCCTCACTGACGGCCGATTCGAGGCCTTCCCCGTCGATGAGGACTCCGACCTGTCGTGGAACGGTGACACGATCAACCGTCCCAAAGTCCAGGAACCGTCCTAGGAGAGCGCGAAGGACAGCGATCGCGACGTCAGTGAGTGATTGAGGCCGCCTGCCATCCGCTCCGAGTTCGAGTCGTCGCATCGTTCTACGGTGCAAGCGACGCCTACCGATCGGGAGGCCGAAGGTACGCGGACAGGGTGAAGGCGGGCGGCCCATGGGTCACCCGCCTTCACACTCGCGGACGCGGAGCGCCTCTTGCGGTGACCCTACGGAGCCAGGATGTAGGACATGCCCACGACGTCCTGCACAGTTCGCGTGTTGTAGACGCCAGGTCCGGCGGCACCGTTCATCTCGGTGATGTTGATGTAGAGGCCGTCAGCGCGCTGCTCGACGGAATCGACCCAGGCGACGTGACCGTAGGTGGGGTCCGCCCCCTGCACGCCGGGCTCGAAGACGACGATGCTGCGAGCCTGAGCATCCAGGACGGTAGTCCAGCCGTTCGCGGCGGCGCTGGTGTCCCAGTCGAGGGCGTTGCCGTAGATGGCGGGACGCAGCCCGGTCGCCTCGAAGAACTTTTCCTTCGCACCCCATGTGCACTGACCGGCAGCGCCGCTGTTCGCTCCCTCGGTAACGCCAGTGGCGCGGCCGGAGTCAGCGACGGCGGTGGTTGTCTGAGTTGTGGTGTCCGCGAAGGCCGGCGCGGCGCCCACGATCGGGACTGCGACGGTGAGTGATGCTGCGAGCAGGCCCGCAGCGATGCGGGACCGGCGGAAGCCGTGTCCCGGGTGGTTCTGACGGTTGGCCGAGCTGGTGTCGAATTCGTTGCTCGTGCTGGTGCGCATGATGTACTCCTTCGTCTCTTCTTGCTTCCCTTGAACACCCTCCACGCTGCCACTCATACGGCTCCCATCACCGAAATGGAGGAAGCGGCCACGTAGCGCCCACCTCCCACCCAGGCGCGAAGCAGCGCCCGCCACGCACTGCGAGCGACCGCACCGGAGGGTGACGGGGGCTCCGTCTAGCTGAGGTACACCCCAACCGGACGTCAGGCACCATGGCCGAAGCGCGTCCGAATAGGGCCGTGTCGGACCTTGTCTGACACTTGCCCCTGCGGCTCTTAGACTTCAACTGGACAAGTAGGGGTCGGAGGCGGCATGTCGGGTCAGAGGGTCGGGTACGTGCGGGTGAGCACGTTGGATCAGAGCACGGTGCGCCAGCTCGACGGCCTGACGCTGGATCGGGTGTTCGAGGACAAGGCCTCCGGCAAGGACGTGAACCGTCCGCAGCTCGAAGAGATGATCGGGTTCGTCCGCGACGGAGACACGGTGCTCGTGCACTCGATGGACCGGCTCGCAAGGAACCTAGAAGACCTCCGCCGGCTCGTGCGCCGACTGACGGACAAGAAGGTCCGGGTCGAGTTCGTCAAGGAACAGCTCACCTTCACTGGTGAGGACAGCGCGATGGCGAACCTGCTGCTGAACATGATGGGCGCGTTCGCAGAGTTCGAACGCGAACTCATTCGGGAGCGTCAACGCGAGGGCATCGCTTTGGCCAAGCAGCGCGGCGTCTACCGAGGCCGCGCCCGCTCGCTTACCCTCGCGCAGGTCGCGGAGCTGCGCGAGCGGGCTGGTGCCGGCGTGCCGAAGACGACGTTGGCAAAGAAATATGGCATCAGCCGGGAGACGGTGTACGCCTACCTTCGCGCCTCGACATCGGCGCTACAAGCGTCTGAAGAGTGACGGGGCGCTGACATGGTGAGCACTGTCGGAGTCGTTCATGGCGCGGGAGGAAGCTGATGACAACACAGATGTTCCCTGGCGAGATCGGGTCGATGCCGGAATTGGGTTCGTCCGCGATTGCGACGTTCCGGCCCGCAACAGAGCTTCCGACTCCTGTGCGGTTTGTCGACGGCTTCGATCTCTTCGTTCAGTTCCTGCAACGCCATGGCGTGGACCCAGAGAGCCTTGCTGGTGACGTGTCGGGAGTGTGGCTCTTCCTGGCCAAGCATCCGACCGCCTTGACGACGCCAGAGATTGCCGACGCCGCAGCCCGGTTCGTCGGGAACGTGATCGCGGTGGTGCATCCCGCGGCGACCTGGCGAGTCACCAACGAGCCGGAAATCGGGACGAACGTCCGCTCCATTCCGGTCGCCGCCCTCGTGCGAACCATGGTGCAGCGTCCCGAGCAGCGGGAACCGTTCCTCGAGATGCTGTCCACCTGGGATCAAGAAGACCTCGACGACCGCGAAATCACCGCGCTCGCTCACGATGTCACTCCACCGCCGTTCACGGTTCCACCGGTTCCGTTCCAACGCGCCGCCTTCCCTCCCATCGAGTTCCGCGACGACAACGGCCACGTCATCGAATACGGGCAGCGCTGGCCCGACCACCACCCACCTGACGACGCGTACTCCCGCGTCTCCCACCCAGAACGCTTCGCACCCCTACGCCATGACGTCGACGCCCTGGCCGACTACCTCCACCGCTGGTACTCCGTCGACGTCCGCCACCTCGACCACGACGGGACACAGCAGATCCGGTTGCAGCCTCGCGCCGGAACCCCGATCACCGTCACTGCAACCGACGAATCAGTCCAAGTGGAAGCAGGCGTCTTCTTCCGCGCCACCCTGCCGAACTGCTCCTGCGATGCCTGCGACGAATCAGCAGAAACCGCCGCCGACCGCCTCGAAGAAGCCGTCCTTTCCATCGCCGCGGGCGGCTTCCGCGAGACGTACCCCCTCGGAAGTCGCCGGTGGCTGCACACCCAGCTCCACGCCGTTGACGGCAGCGGCTACACCGGCAGCAGTGGCGCCCCCGACAGAGACCTCACCACCGACGACCTCGAACACGCCACCACGACCCTGCGCCAACTCGACAACGGCTGGTGGCCCGCCTGGCCCCTCCGCACCCCCAACTCGCCAGACCGAACAGGCGACGACGAAACGACGAACGACCGAACCTGACGAGCGGCTCCAACTGCTTCGTTAGACGCCCCGCCACCTGGCTCCCCACCGGACGGGTCGCCACCACCCGTCCTCTGAACCCACGTTCGCGTACGAATCGCATGGCTAGCCTGGCTGAGTGGACTTCATCGGGTTGGCGCCCCAGCACTTTGACACCGCGCTCGGCACGGTACTGACCACAGCCGTGCAGGCGCAGGGCTGGAGCGCACAGAAGGTAGCCGTGTTCGCACGGCTCCGACCGCGCACCGTCCGACGCATCCTGACCGGCAAAACCTCGGCCGGCACCGTACAACTGCACCGCCTCCTGCAAGTCCTGCAACTCGACCATGACGCCACGATGCGCACCGTCTACATCGAAGCGCGAGTCGCGCAGCTGGCCGCGGACACCGAAGCAGCCGAGGACCGCGACCGCCCCCGGGACATGCTCGGATGATGACCGGCAACGACCTCGCCGTTCTTCTCAACCCCTTCGTCATCACCGGGGTCGTCGTCCTCGTCGCGATGATCCTCGGTGGGCCGTGGCTGCGCGAGCGGTACATCTTCCGCGAGCTCAACCGCGACACCGGCGTCACCCGACACCAGCCCACCGCCCTTTTCACCCCAGGCCGGGCCGGCAATCCGCCGCTGGTGTATTTCCTGGAACTGCACTACGCCGAACGCCTCGACACAGTGCTGATGCTGCACCGCGTCGGCGCCATCGCGAGCCTCCACGACGGCTCCATGACCATGCACGACCGCGCCGGACGCCTCCTCACCCACCTCAGCGCGCTCGACGTCGCCTACTATCGCCGCCTCAACGACACAGCCCCGCAACCACCCAACCCGGGATAGACAAGCCGGCCTGGCGCTCGGCCTTCCCTGCCCCGTTTCACGCCCCCTCAGCGGAATCACCACCGGACAGGTCTAACGAGACGGCCCCGCCCGCGCCACGCCGCGGCGGCGCACGCAACTCGCGTGCGACCGGTTGACGACCCCCTTACGGGACGTCGTTCTACCTAGCGCTGCGCATCCGCAGACGATCGACGGTGACGCCGACCGCGACGGTGACTGCGGCGGCGACCAAGCCCCACCCCAGCCCGAGCGTGAATGTTCCCCTGCTCGGGTCAGCCCAGTTCTCGATCTCCGGGCGTCTGGCGAAAGCAGAAGCATTGAGCTGGGTTGCCACGAAGGCGACAACAAGAGTCACCAGCGCAAACACCACCAGCGAAGCCAGAACCCACAACAGGAGCTGCCGACGTCGACTCCGCGCGTACCCTCGAACAGTCATGTGCTGAGCGTACGAACTGGACCGCCGCGGCGCACTAGCCGCAGTGCAAAACGTCAACGATCAGCCGGTCATCCTCCGCCTCGCGCCGGAGGCGCAAGGCGTCCGGTGGTCGATCCCCTATCGGACGCTCACTAGACCAGCTCCGTCGGGACGACGCGAGCGCTAGTCTCCTCGCCGTGATCATTGATCTAAAGCCCGGCGACGCGCGGTGGGCGACCGCCCTTCCCGTCCTCCGCGAGCTGCGCCCCCATCTCACTGACGAACTGCTCGAGCTGGTACTGCGAGAAGGCGCGCCCCAAGGTCTCCGCTTCACCGCTCTACTGCAAGACGATCGCTGCGTGGCTGTCGCCGGCTGGCGAGTAGTCGTCAACACGAGCGCCATCAGGAAGCTCTACATCGATGACCTCTCCACCGCCGCCGCCGAGCGATCCCACGGCCACGGCGCGGCACTCCTAACCGCGCTGGCGGAGCGCGGTCGGGAACTGAGGTGCAGCGCGATCGAGCTCGACTCCGGCGTGCAACGCTTCGAGGCACATCGCTTCTACCTGCGCGAACGGATGGACATCACCGCCCATCACTTCGCTCGACGGCTCGACCAGTAAGAGCAACGGGCGTCCTCCCCGCACCGTTCAGCAGGGGACCACTACCGGACGCCGAATGGTAGTAGGTAGTTTCACCATCCGGACGACGATCCCCTTACGGACACCATCAGCAGTCAAACTTGCGCCGGATCGACCGCTCTTTCAGGTTGATCAGCGCGCTGGGTGCGGCTGGTTAGGGTGGGCGCATGCGTACGTGGGATTTCTACCTCTCGGGTCAGGAAGTGGTCTCGAACGCTTGGGGCTCGGAGGTGACGCAACAGTCCGCGCTTGACGTAGATCTCCTCGAGGGGCTTTTGCGCGGACCGAATCCGGAGCACGAGGATGTGGAGGTCGCAGTGCCGCTCGCCCGGGTCATGCACGATGAGTACGAGGCCTACGGCACCGGTGGATGACCGCTCAGCAATGACGACTCGCGCCTGCTCATCCGCGCATTGAAGGCGGTCCTCATGCGGCTCGGTATCGACACTTTTGATCCGCCATTCCGCGACTTCGAGACGTTTCGCAAGTACTGGAATGCGCATGATGGGTACGGCAGCTGGCAGGCCAGGCGGAGCATGCTTGACGACCAGCTCGGCGCGCTTCACGAGACGCTCGACGCCCGCGAGACGGACTCGCTCGCCGGAGCGCTGGCCGATCCCATTTCGCCGCGGAAGGCCACAGGCTGGCAGCGTGTCGACGAGGAGCTAAACGAGATGCGGCGACACTTCCGGGAGGCTCGGTCGGAGCAGGACTACTCAAACGTTGGGAACGACGCGGTGGCCGCGCTCGAAGCCCTTTCCGCGGCCTCCTACGAGCACATACGTCATGGCGAGCCTGACGCCGATGAGCCGCCGGTCCCCAACACAAAAGCGCGTCTTGGGCGAGTGATCGACGTCGAACTACCCGGGTCCGAGAACGCCGAGCTGCGCAAAGTCGTCCGCGCAACCATCGAGCTCGCTCAGGCCACAAAGCACCGCAGGAACGGCGACCGGCGTTCAGCGGGTATGGCGGCAGACGCGGTATTACTCGTCGTGAATCTGGTCCGACGACTTCGGTGATCTGCGCCCCTGCCCTCGTGTCGATCGCAGGTCCTCACGCCAGCAGCCGTCATCTTCTTCGGTATCTTCTCCCCATGACTTCACCAGCCACGAGCGGCTCATGGACAACGACGGACGCATCAGGTGTGACGACAAGTGGAACGTGGGAGGAGACGGCAAGTACGCCAGCGCCACCTACGGCAGCAGGGAACCTAACCAAGTTGCAGCGGCTCCTAGCAGCCGTCAAGTGGGTTGCGGCAAACGCGAAGACGCGAGCGTTATTCATTCTGGTGGCGCTGGTCGTCGTCGTATATCTGCTCTCGCAGCTGGCCCAGGTGCAATTGGCGTTTGTGCATCTGGCGTTCGTCGCCGCGGGACTGGTGTTCTGTAAAGAGGCTCTTGCGACGATGGCTCGCGCGTCAAAGCTCACACCGCAGCAAGTGGCATGGTTTGAAGACCTCGCAGCGCTGTGCTCACTGTTCGCAGCAGTGTTTGGTGCCCCTGCCGTTGTCGCGGGGCTCATCGAGTTGGCCAACAAGCAATAGTGCGCCAGTGTCATTGCACACAAGAGCCCTGTCGTTCGTAGGCTGAGCCCATGTGTGGTCGTTTCGTCGTCAAAGACTCCACGGCGGCTCTACTGCCAAACCTCGTCTCGGGCGACTTCGGGGGTCTGCGGCCGAACTACAACGTGGCGCCGACGTCGCCGGTGACCGTCGTGCGTGAGCGCGACGGTGAGCGGTCGGCGCCGGACGCGCATTGGGGGTTCGTGCCGGTGTGGGCGAAGGACTTCAAGAAGCAGCGGCCGCAGCCGATCAACGCGCGGATCGAGACGGTCGCAACGTCCCCCATGTTCCGGAAGGCATTCGCGACGTCCCGGGTGCTGATCTCGGCGGCCTCCTACTACGAGTGGACGGTGACCGAAACGGGGAAGCAGCCGCACTTCATCTACGAGCCCGACGCGGCCCTCGCGATGGCGGGCGTCGTGTCGGCGTGGCCGGATCCGTCGAAGGCGGAGGACGAGCCTGAGAAGTGGCGGCTGTCGACGGCGATCATCACCCGCGACTCGCATGTGGCGCCGGGCGAGGTCTACGACCGGGTGCCGGCGTGTATCACGCCGGACGGTTACGACGACTGGCTCGGCGGGCACCTCGACGTCGACGCTCTGATGCAGCTGCTCGACCGGGAGTCGTACGCGGTCGCGCATGACCTCGAGCACCACGAGGTGTCCCGCGACGTGAACAGCGTCCGCAACACTGGACCCCACCTGCTCGACCCTCTCCCGCCTACTGCCTGCGCCAATTGAGTCCTCGGTCCCGTTGACTTCGGAAATATGGCACCCGCGCTCTCAACACCTGTCAGGCTGACGGCATGGATGGGTTCGAGTTCACGGTTGCGTTACTACACGAGCTTCTGTGGCCGCTCGTTGTGGCAGGCATCGCGTTGTACTACCGGACGTCCATCGTTGAGCTGCTACGCCGAGTGACGCATTTCAAGGCTCCCGGGGGTGGAGGGCACTTTTACTGACGGGATCGAAAAATCCGATGAGAGCGCCGATGACGCCCTCGACCTGGCCGGCATTCCCATCACGGATGTGCCGGAGCCGATCGAACCGCCGATCTCGGTAGATGACCCGTCAGGGACGATTCTGCGAGAGTGGCAGGCCATCCAAGTCCTGCTCACGCGGCTACTCACGGAGAATGCCGACGTAGGCAAAACCCTTCCGTCAAGCGCAACGCGTAACGGGGGCTCGGTCCTGAAGCTGCTCCAGCACAGGCGTCTCATCGAGCCGAACACGTTCCTCTCAGCGAATGGTCTCCTTGAACTTCGCAACAGGGTCGCTCATGGCGAGTACACGCCGAGCGGTGCTGAGGCGTTCGCTTACGCCCGTACTGCCGAGAAGCTTCGCGGCTACCTGGATTATCGGTTGGACCACGATCGGGCGCACGGGCGGGGTATGGACGAGTAGGCGTCTCGCCTTCGCGTTCCAGCGCGTAATGAGCGTCCGCCCTGGGATGCGATGAGCCAACTGGTGGGCGTGCTAGAAACGAGCGACCGCCTTTACCTAGTTGGAGACTCCCTATGGCACAGAAGCTGACTCTCATCGATGACCTGGACGGCTCTGCGATCGAGGGTGATGGTGGAACCGTCGCCTTCTCGATCGATGGCGCGAACTACGAGATCGATCTGTCGGCGGAGAACGCCGCCGCGCTGCGCGACGTGTTCGAGAAGTACGTCGCCGCCGGCCGCCGCGTGCGCCGAGACGGCAGCTCCGGGTCCTCTACTCCCGCTCGCCAGAAGAGCGACCCGGAGCGGTTGAAGGCGATTCGGGAGTGGGCGGCCGAGAACGGCCACGAGGTCTCTCCTCGTGGCCGCATCTCAGCGCAGGTACAGGAGGCATACGAAGCCGCGCACTAGCCACGCCTCACTGACGGCTCCTAGCTTCCGCTAGCGGCGCTTTCCGAGCCCGGGGGCTCCTCCGTGCACGAAGGGCAGATGCTTGGAGCGAGGTGTGGTCGATGGTCGATCGAAGGGGTCGCTCCAGCGGGCGCGGTCCGCTTCGCGGCGGGCATTGCGTGCCGCCTCGTAGATCTCGGACGACTGCGCGGCCGCCGCCTTCCGACTCTGGTAGGTCGCCTCAGCGACCTTCCGTGCCGCGCACCATTCGGAGTAGGTGGCGAATCCGCTGCGCTCGTAGAGCTGATACTCGGTCAGCGGGCGCTTCTTCGTGGTGGGATCCGCGGACCACTGTGACCGGGCGGCCTTCGCCGGAAGCAGTCGTCGTGCGGTGGCCTCGTCGGCATCATCGAGCGAACTGCTCGGACCTTTGACGTGGATCCCGATGTCGTGAAGAAGAAGGACGACTTGAAGGGACGGGAGCTTCAGCTCGACGGCAAGTTCGTGGACGCGAATCTTCATGAGCCTCGAATCGAGGTCGCCACCGCTTCGGAGTCGGGTGGGCGACAAACTACATCCACTCGCAAGAACGTTCGATCAGCGACACGCCGTGACTCGTACGTAATTTCGAGAGCGTATGGCGGCGGGTGCGGACGTTGCGCCCCTCCCCCCTGCGTGTCGAAGCCTGCCGCTCAGCACAGAGAGCACGAGGCCCCGCACCCGAAGGTGCGGAGCCTCTTGGGCCTAGAGCCCTAGCAACCATCTCCCGACCGTCAACACGATCTGGACGACTGCCGAAACAGCCAACCTCACCGTGAAGCGTGTCCGCGGAGAGGCGCCGCAGTGAGCGCACGTCGTGCCTCTCATGCTGTCCTCCGTAGAACTGGTCGAGTTCACGAAGGACGGTGGCGCCTGGTTTGGCAGGGTCACCCGCGCTCCACGGCCGAGGCAGTGGATAACTCGCGACACGCCCGGGGGTGCGCCGTGGGTTTGTGGATAACTTGCTGCCGCGTAGTATTTCCGGTAGTTCTTCCGGGAAATTCCACTTCCCAAAACGTTCACCGACTGGCGAACAGACGAAGCTCAGGCCGTTCCACCGGTTCTGAGCTTTTTGTCTGTCCGGGGGCGCCGAGCCCGACCTGCTCTCGACGTCCTGAGGTCCATCATCCCAGATCGCCCGCGGTCGCGCGGCGCTCAGTGGCGATCTGACGAACGATTTCTGCAGGGTCGACCGAAAATGCGTCCTCAGCCGTAGGTATCGCGCGGACCACGCCCTGGAATCGACCTGGAGCCCTTTTCCCAACCATCGCCGGCGAGCGTGTCTCACTTAGTCCGACGAGTAAGCCGTCAGCGCAGCAACTGCACGGTGGCGCCTGCGGCGACATCCTCCCCCTCGATGGTGGCGAACCCGGTGACGGTGCCGATCGCGTCGGCGCCGAGCGAGGAGTCCGGGAACCGGGCGACGAGGGAGGCGCCGCGGTCGGTGACGTGGGTGGCGTCGTAGTTCGCTTGGGTGGCGCTCTCGAACTCGAAGACGAACGCCTTCGTATCTTCGTCGGAGAGGCGGACGCCGAAGTGCTTCACGGTGGCGCCGTCGGCGCCGGTGAGCTCGATGCCGTAGGTGAACCATCCCACCGGCTGTGGCAGCTCGAGCGGGTCGCCCAGAGTGAAGGTCGCGGTGATCCCGGAGGGGTCGGCGGCGACGTGAACGGCCAGCAGCTCGCGGGGCGTCGGGGTGCTCATGCGCTCACCCTAGAACCGCCCCGGCCCCGTGGACAGGTCCAGGGTCCGGTGGGAGGGTGGGCGCATGTCGAAGCCTCGGACCAAGCTCGCGCGTGCTGCGCTGATCAGCAACGGCATGGTGTGGTTCGGGCTGTCGTTCATGCTCTTCGCGATCGCCGGCGAGCAGACCTACGCGGCGTTCACCGGTGAGTGGTTTAACGTGCTCGGGTGGGTGCTGATCGTCGCCGTGGCCGCCGGCCTGGCGGTGGTCGGGGTGATCGAGAACCGCAACATCCGGGCGGGGAAGAAGTACAAGCCGCGTCCTCGCCGCTGACTACCGCCCGAGCGCGCTTGGCCGTTCCACGTGCGTGGCCGGGGGGTCGAGGGGGCTCTCCCCCTCGTGCGGGCCGGCCCGTTTCGGGTCGGCCCGCGCACGCGCTCAGAGGGTGAGCGTGTGGAGGATCAGGGTGGTGGAGCCGATGGGCTTTCCGAAGTCGGTGTAGTCGAGGGTCGCGCGACGGTTGCTGATGAGGTCGAGGGCGATCAGTTCCTCCTCGGACTCATCGGTCATGTCGCCCGGCTCCTCGTCCCATTCGCGGAGGACCTGGCGGTCGGCGTCGAGGACTTTCCACAGTCCCCAGACGTGGGCGATGGGGCCGGTCGTCTCGTATTTGAAGACGAGGGCGGTCGCGGTGGGCCAGCCGTAGGCGGCCGCGGCGACGATCAGCGCTCGCGCTGCGGCCGCGGTCGCGTCGGCGTCCCCGGACGCGGCCGCGGCGTCGACGGCGACCTCGGCGGCGCGCAGCGTCGGGTCGTCCTGGTACGGGTCGAAGCGGTGGGCGGGGCGGGGTGCGGTGGTCGTGGTGGTCATGGTGGGGCCTTCCTGTGCAGCAGTGGGAG